>NZ_JALBHA010000069.1:0-18838 GCF_023006445.1 Bradyrhizobium sp. SHOUNA76 | reverse complement strand
CGCATCGACCTCGGCCGTCGTCTTCGCCCGCAGGCAGATGTGCACGCCGCTCTCCGGCGGCACGCGCGGCATGCCCTCGCGCAAGTTGATCCAGAATTCCGGATAGGCCTTGCCGAAGCCGACCGTCCGCGGCCGTGTGACGAGGCGTGCGAGGCCGAGGGCCGCGAGCGTGGCCTCGTAGAATCTTGCGGCGCGCTCGATATCGCTGACGCCGACGGAGATGTGGTCGATCATGCCCCCTCCCAGTCATTCCGGGGCACGCGAAGCGTGAACCCGGAATCTCGAGATTCTCAGGTGCGCAACTGCGCACCATAGTTCGATGCTTCGCATCGCCCCGGAATGACGAACCAAGATCCTACGCCGGCGCGCCCGACTTCACGAGCTTGTAGATCACCGAATCCATCAGCGCCTGGAACGAGGCGTCGATGATGTTCGGGGACACCCCGACCGTGGTCCAGCTGTCGCCGTTCTCGTCCTCGCTCTCGATCAGGACGCGCGTGACCGCGCCGGTGCCGCCGTTGAGGATACGCACGCGGTAGTCGATCAGCTTCAGGCCCTCGATGTATTTCTGGTACTTGCCGAGGTCCTTGCGAAGTGCCACGTCGAGCGCGTTGACGGGACCGTTGCCTTCCGCGGCCGAGATCAGGTGCTCGCCGGCAACGTCGACCTTCACCACCGCGAGCGCCACGGTCACGCGTTCGCCGAGCGCGTTGTAGCGCTGCTCGACGTTGACGTCGAACTGCTCGACCTCGAAATAATGCGGTACCTTGCCGAGCGTGCGGCGCGCCAGGAGCTCGAACGACGCGTTGGCGGATTCATAGGCGTAGCCTTGCGCCTCGCGCTCCTTCAACTCCTCGACGAGGCGTGTCAGCTTCGGATCGCTCTTCTCGTAAGGGATGCCGGCACGGTCGAGCTCGGCGATGACGTTGGAACGGCCGGCTTGGTCTGAGACCAGCACCTTGCGATGGTTGCCGACGGTCTCCGGCAGCACGTGCTCATAGGTCTGCGGATCCTTCAACACCGCGGAAGCATGGATGCCGGTCTTGGTGACGAAGGCGCTTTCGCCGACATAAGCCGCATGCCGGTTCGGCACGCGGTTGAGCATGTCGTCGAGCGTGCGCGAGACCTTGACCAGGGTTGCCAGCTTCTCGGCCGTGACGCCGATCTCGAAAGCGTCGGCAAAGTCCTTCTTCAATTTCAGCGTCGGGATCAGCGAGCAGAGATTGGCGTTGCCGCAGCGCTCGCCGAGACCGTTCAGCGTGCCCTGGATCTGCCGCGCGCCGGCGCGTACCGCGGCGAGCGAGTTGGCGACCGCCTGCTCGGTGTCGTTATGGGCGTGGATGCCGACGTGATCGCCGGGGATGTGCTTCGTCACTTCCGTGACGATGGTCCCGACCTCATCAGGCATGGTGCCGCCATTGGTGTCGCACAACACCACCCAGCGCGCCCCGGCGTCATAAGCGGCCTTGGCGCAGGCGAGCGCAAAGCTCGAATCTTCCTTGTAGCCGTCGAAGAAATGCTCGCAGTCGAGCATGACCTCACGACCGGCGGCCTTCGCGGCCGCGACGCTGTCCCGGATCGAGGCGAGATTTTCCTCCTTCGTCGTCTCCAGCGCCACGCGCACCTGATAAGCGGAGGACTTCGCCACGAAGCAGATCGCATCTGCCTTCGCTTCAAGGAGCCCGGCAACACCGGGGTCGTTGGAGACCGAGCGCCCGGCTCGCCGCGTCATACCGAAGGCGGTAAAGCGCGCATGATTGAGCTTCGGCTTGCTGCCGAAGAACTCGGTGTCGGTCGGATTGGCGCCGGGGTAGCCGCCCTCGACATAGTCGATGCCGAGATCGTCGAGCATCGCGGCGATGACCTGCTTGTCGGTCAGCGTGAAGTCGACGCCATTGGTCTGCGCGCCGTCGCGCAGCGTGGTGTCGAACAGATAAAGGCGCTCCTTGCTCATTGTCCCGCTCCGAGCGTCTTCTTCATCGTGGTGTTGGCGAGCCACTCGTCGTTCATGGTGACGCTGTTGCGCTGCTGGGCGGTGTAGCCGCGCTTGGCGAAAAAGCCCTGCGCGGTGTCGCTGGCATCGACAGAAAGGCTGGTCGCGCCGCGGCCGCCGGCGAGTTTCTCCAGCGCGTCGACCAGCATGGTCGCGATGCCCTGCCCGCTGACGGCCGGATGCACATAGAGCATGCGGATGTGGTCGTTGCCACGCAGCGAGGCGAAGCCGATGGGCGAGCCGTCGAGCGTCGCGATCAGCGTCAGGTCGGAGGCGAGCCGCTTGCCGAACTCCTCGTCCTCGGCCGCCTCCATCCAGGCCTGCTGCTGCGCCTCGCTATAGTCGTCGCCGGTCAGCTCCTCGATGCTCGCGGTGAAGATCGCGGCGAGCACCGGCACGTCATCAGGCAGGAACGGCCGCAAGCCCGGCTCTGGCAAAGTCTGTCCCATCGTCCTCACCACATCCCATACAGCTTGAGCACCAGCGCCACGGCGCCCGCGAGCAGCGCGATCTTGAGCGCGATGTAATAGAACCAGTGCCGCGGGAACGGCGTGTCGGGCCGCTTCATCGCGCGATCTCCCACGTCGTCCCTTCCTTGGAATCCTTGATCGCAACGCCCATCGCAGCGAGCAGATCGCGGATGCGGTCGGACTCCCCAAAATCCTTGCGGCTACGCGCAGCCGTCCGCTCCGCGATCAGGCGCTCGACTTCCTTGGCATCGACGCCGCTCGCCTGCTGCTTGCGGCTTTCCCACTGCCCGGCACTCGCGGAAAGGAAGCCGAGCAGCCTCAACGAGCCCGCCAGAGCAGCCACATCACCACCTCGCATGCCGTGCAGCGCCGCGATCGCCAGCGGCGTGTTGAGATCGTCGAGCAGCGGCTCGACAACGGACGCGGCCGGCCTGCCGGGTTCGACATCCGCCGCGAGGCGATACCAGTCGTCGAGCGTCTTGGCGCTCTCCTCCAGCGACTTCATGGTCCAGTCGATCGGCGAGCGATAATGCGTCTTGAGCATGTTCAGGCGCAGCACTTCGCCGGGCCAGTCCGCGAGCAACTCATGGATGGTGATGAAGTTGCCGAGGCTCTTCGACATTTTCTCGCTCTCGACCTGGAGGAAGCCGTTGTGCATCCAGTAGTTCGCCATGCGCTGCTGGTGGAAGGCGCAGCAGGTCTGCGCGACCTCGTTCTCGTGATGCGGAAACACGAGATCGATGCCGCCGCCATGGATGTCAAAATGCTCGCCGAGATGCTTCCAGGCCATGGCCGAGCACTCGATGTGCCAGCCGGGGCGCCCCTCAGCCTTGATGCCCGCCGGCGACGGCCATGACGGCTCGCCCGGCTTGGACGGCTTCCACAGCACGAAATCGGTGTTGCCCTTCTTGTAGGGCGCGACATCGACGCGGGCGCCCGCAACCATCTCGTCGAGCGAGCGATTGGACAATGCGCCGTAGCGTGGCAACCCGGTATTGTCGGCGTTCATCGCCTGCGGCGAGAACAGCACGTGATCCTCGGCAACATAGGCAAAGCCGGCCTTGACCAGCCGTTCGATGATCTCGCGCATCTCGCCGATATGCTCGGTCGCACGCGGCTCGACGCTCGGCCGCAGTGCGCCGAGTGCGTCGACATCGGCGTGAAACTGCTTTCCCGTTTGCTCGGTGACCTTGCGGATCGCCTCGTTCAGCGGCAGGCCGGGAAAATCGCGCGCGGCACGATCGTTGATCTTGTCGTCGACGTCGGTGATGTTGCGGACATATTTGACGCGCGCATCGCCATAGAGATGGCGCAGCAACCGAAACAGCACGTCGAACACGATCACCGGCCGCGCATTGCCAATATGGGCGAAGTCATAGACGGTCGGTCCGCAGACATACATGCGGACGTTCTTGGCATCGAGCGGCACAAAGGGCCGCTTTTCCCGGCTCAGCGTATCGTGAAGACGCAATTCCATGACAAACCCATCCCTTGCGGCCGGGCGTCCGAGGCTCTCAATGTTTTGAGAAAAGACGGCTCCAGCCAGCGAATCGCTAGCTCGTAATCTCGCGGCAAATGGCGCAAATGGCGAGGAGACCGTTCATGCGGAACATATGGGCTATGAGGCGCCCCCGCGTCAAGAGAGCCGCAAAATGCCGTTTTATCTCCCAAAGCGCGCTGCCCGCCACGATGGTTCATGATCCCCTAACCATTTGAGCCCATTTTGGAACCGGCGGTTCCCCTTTTTGCCCCCGGTGCTTTTTCATGCGATTCTTGCCCGCGCTCATTTCCGGCGCCCTCATCTTTGCGGCCTCCAGCGCCTTCGCCGAGAGCCGCGTCTTCATCATCGCCAACCAGGCAGACGGCTACGGCATCGACCAGTGCCTGGCTAAAAGCGACAAATGCGGCGCCTCCGCCGCCCGCACCTATTGCCAGTCACGAGATTTTGCCCTGGCATCAAGCTATCGCCGGGTCGATCCCGACGAAATTACCGGCTCTGTCCCCAAATCCGGCACAAATTGCTCCCATGGCCGTTGCGACGAATATGTCGCAATCACCTGCCAGCGCTGAATTCGCTCGGAGCTGGCGTAGCTTAGGCCCGGTGCTTTGGCGCCCGAAACGACGTGACGATGCCGCAGGAAGCGGCTATGGGAGGGCGCGCTTCGGCCCTTCAAAGTCATGCCGGGCCGTGACCTCGCTAGAATGGCGGATATGCCTGAATTTTTGTCCCTGTCCCGTGCCCGCTTCCTCCTTGCCTGCACCGTGCTTTTGAGCACCGTCGTGCTCGCCACCGGCGCTTTCGCGCAGGCCGGCCCGCCCGGACCGCCGCCTCAGCCCGGCCAGAACGGGCTAGGACCCAATCCGATGTGCGTGCGACTGGAGGGCCAGCTCGCGGCACTGGACCGTGGCGGCGGTGGTGACCCCGCGCGCGAGGAGCAGATCCGCCGTTACCAGGATTCCCAGGCCAAGCAGCAGGCCGAGCTTGACCGCGTCACCATGCAGGCCAAGCGCATGGGCTGCGATTCCTCCGGCTTCTTCTCGCTGTTCAACGGCCAGTCGGCCCAATGCGGCCCGGTCAACACCCAGATCCAGCAGATGCGCGCCAATCTGGACCAGATCACGGGCAATCTCGAGCGCCTGCGCGGCGGCGGCGGCTTCAGCCCCGAGCGCGACAACCAGCGCCGCTCGGTGCTTGCGGCGCTGGCGCAGAACAATTGCGGCCCGCAATACGCCAACGCCGCGCAGTCGCAAGGCGGGGGCAACTTCCTGAGCAATCTGTTCGGTGGCAACAACGCGGGCAATCCGCAAGCCGTGCCGCCATCCGATCTCGGGCCGCAATCCGGCACCTACCGTACCGTGTGCGTGCGCACCTGCGACGGTGCTTATTTCCCGGTCTCGTTTGCGACGGTGCCGGCGCGCTTCCCCGACGACGAGAGGACCTGCAAGGCGCTGTGCCCGGCCGCGGAAGCCGTGCTCTACACCCATCGCAATCCCGGCGAAGACATGAACTCCGCGGTCTCGATCGGCGGCCAGCCCTACACGGCGCTGCCGACTGCTTTCAAATTCCGTAGCGAGTTCAACCCGTCCTGCTCCTGCAAGGCCGCAGGACAGACCTGGGCGGACGCGCTGAAATCGGCCGACGACAAGGCGACAGCCGAACAGCAGGGCGACATCATCGTCACCGAGGAGAGCGCCAAGAAGATGCAGCAGCAGCGGCTCAACAAGGGCACGCCTGCCGCCAATGGCAAGAAGGGTGCAGCCTCGGCGCCGACGACAGCCACCGCGCCGGCTCCTACACCGCCGGCGGACACCGGCACGGCTGCGACGAGCTCGGAGAACAAGCCGATCCGCTCGGTCGGGCCGACGTTCCTGCCGCAGCAGCAGAAGTAGGTCGTTCTTCTTTCATGTCTCATGAATGCGGCCGCCACGCGCGGCCGTTTCGCTGTCACTGCTCCCGTTCGCGGCTCCACGGGAAGAGATTGGCCGGAAAGTCCGCTGCGTAGCGCCTTCCCTTCGGGGGCGGTGGCGGTTCGACCGGTGGATTTGGGTTCGGCTCGACCACCCTCCGATAGAGGTGCCAGGTGGCATGACCAAGCACCGGTAGAACGACAGCGAGACCCACGAAGAGCGGTAGCGAGCCGATCACGAGGAGCGCCGCCACGATGAGGCCCCACCCGGCCATCGCAACCGGATTAGCCGCCACCGCCCGGAGCGACGTGCGGATCGCATCGATCGCCGTCGCATGCCGGTCGAGCATCAACGGAAACGACACGACGCTGATGCACAGGGCGACCACCGCAAACAGGAAGCCCACACCACAACCGACGATGATGAGCGACCAACCTTCCGGTGTCGTCAGCACGCGCGCTGCGAAGTCGGGAATGCTTGCAGCCGGCGCGTGACCGAAGATGGTCACGTAGATTGCGTTCGCGACGCCGATCCAGGCCCCGAACAGCACGAGCAGGAGCACGCCGAGCTCGAGCATGGCGCCGAACGATGGTGCGCGCAGCACCTTGACCGCGTCCCATGCATCGGCCTCCTCGCCGCGCTCGCGGCGGCGGCTGAGTTCGTAGAGACCGATCGCGGCAAAGGGACCGATCAAGGCAAATCCGGCGGCCAGCGGAAACAATAGCGGCAGCACCGAATAGCCGAGGACCGCCCTGAACAGGACGAGGCCGAGGACGGGATAAATCACGCACACGACGAGCGCGTGACTTGGCATTGCCTGGAAGTCCTCCCAACCCAGGCGTAGCGCGCCGGTTAGGTCGGACAAACCGATCTTGCGAATGGGATAAGAGGCCGCTTCGCCGAATACGTGCCGCCTTATCATGCCGTGGGAGTACAGAGTGGCCATGAACGCACCTCCCGTGCTGAAAATCGCGATGGCGACGACACGCGCTTTCCAGCTACGCGTGTCCGCTTCACGAGCGAGAAACGCGATGGGTCGAGTACGGCAACTCAGGTTCAGCGAAACGAGCCTGGCCGGACGGAACCCGTCGCGACCTGCCTGGCGAGTTTAGCGCGCATCGAGCCCGGCCGCACTCAAGCTTAGGTGAATTGTGCATCTGCACACATTTTCACGGGTTGCGTCACCTGAGACGTCGCCACGCCTCGGGCGCGCAGCAGGCCTTCCTGCCGGGCGACTACAACACCGACACCACGCCAGCACGCCTATATGCTCTATTGACGCCGGCGTCGGCTGATATCATTTTAAACGCAGACGCCCTCAGCTCCGATGAGATTGGTGGTCGCGACCGTTTCCTTGAAATTCGCGGCCGCGGGAATGGGCGAGGCAAGAGGCCGGCGATGGCATAGATGCCAACAAAGAAGAGCTAGCCATCGCGACAGACGTGAGCTCCGCCCTGGATTCGTATCCGCAGCCTTCGATGGCAAGGATGGATCAGGATGGCTGTCGCATTGATACTGCTTCTGGTCGCGATCGGCTCGGTGCTGTTTCACATCTACAGCCCGTGGTGGTGGACGCCGATCGCCACGAACTGGGCCTATATCGACCACACCATCAACATCACGTTCTGGATCACGGGCTTCGTTTTCGTGGCGGTCATCGCGTTCATGGCCTATTGCGTCCTCCGCTTTCACCACAAAGAGGGAAGACGGGCTGACTACAATCCGGAAAACAAAAGGCTCGAATGGTGGCTGAGCGTCGGGACCGGCGTCGGCGTCGCGGCCATGCTGGCGCCTGGCCTCGTGGTCTGGCACCAGTTCGTGACCGTGCCCGCGGATGCCACCGAGGCCGAGGTCATGGGCCAGCAATGGCAATGGAGCTTCCGCCTCCCGGGCAAGGATGGGCGGTTGGGTACATCCGATGTCCGCAACATCGCTTCCGACAATCCGATGGGACTCAATCGCGACGATCCGCATGCGCAGGACGACGTCGTGATCGAGAACGGCGATCTGCACCTTCAGGTGGGAAAGCCGGTCAAGGTTCTTCTCCGCTCGGTTGATGTCCTGCACGATTTCTACGTGCCCGAATTCCGGGCCAAGATGGACATGGTTCCCGGCATGGTGACCTATTTCTGGATAACGCCAATCCGGACCGGAACGTTCGACGTTCTCTGTGCGGAGCTTTGTGGCGCTGCTCACTATCAGATGCGGGCCAAGGTCATCGTCGACGAAGAGCGCGAATATCACGCTTGGCTGGAACAACAGAAGACGTTTGCAAAGTTGTCGCCGGGAAGCGCCGTCGTGAAGGCGAGATATCGATCCGGCGACAAGTAGTGCCGCCGCGAAGATAGATCGAGTGCTTGAGGCCAACGCCTCGCCCCCGATCGAAACGACCAAGGAGGTTTTCTATGGTCGATATTCCATATGACAGGATCGCAGGCATTCCGCCTGCCGAAGTCCCCGATGTCGAGCTCTATCATCCGAGGAGCTGGTGGACACGGTATATGTTCTCGCAGGACGCCAAGGTCATCGCGATTCAGTACTCGCTGACAGCCTCGGCCATCGGGCTGGTGGCCTTGGTGCTGTCCTGGCTGATGCGACTGCAACTGGGATTCCCCGGCACCTTCTCCTTCATCGATGCCAACCAGTACCTCCAGTTCATCACCATGCACGGCATGATCATGGTGATCTACCTGCTCACCGCGTTGTTCCTCGGCGGCTTCGGCAACTACCTGATCCCCCTCATGGTCGGCGCCCGGGACATGGTCTTCCCCTATGTGAACATGCTGAGCTACTGGGTTTACCTGCTCGCGGTCCTGGTGCTTGCCTCGACATTCTTCGTGCCCGGCGGCCCCACCGGTGCCGGTTGGACGCTGTACCCGCCGCAGGCGATCCTCTCCGGAACGCCCGGGCAGGATTGGGGCATCATTCTCATGATGTCGTCCCTGATCCTGTTCATCATCGGATTCACCATGGGCGGACTGAACTACGTGGTGACGGTGCTGCAGGCGCGCACACGCGGAATGACCCTGATGCGCTTGCCCCTGACGGTGTGGGGCATTTTGACGGCCACCGTCATGGCGTTGCTGGCATTCCCTGCACTCTTCGTTGCCTCGGTCATGCTGCTGCTTGACCGTCTCTTGGGAACCAGCTTCTTCATGCCCTCGCTCGTCGAGATGGGCACGCTCTCGAAATATGGTGGCGGCAGCCCGCTGCTGTTCCAGCACCTGTTCTGGTTCTTCGGCCACCCCGAAGTCTACATCGTCGCCCTGCCCGCCTTCGGCATCGTCTCCGATCTGATCAGCACGCACGCGCGCAAGAACATCTTTGGTTACCGCATGATGGTCTGGGCGATCGTGGCCATCGGCGCGCTCAGCTTCATCGTATGGGCGCACCACATGTATGTGAGCGGCATGTTCCCGCAGTTCGGGTACTTCTTCGCCACCACGACGCTCATCATCGCCATCCCCACCGCGATCAAGGTCTACAACTGGGTGCTGACCCTGTGGCGCGGCGATATTCATCTCAGGGTGCCTATGCTATTCGCCCTCGGCTTCATCATCACCTTCGTAAATGGTGGGCTGACCGGCCTCTTCCTCGGCAACGTCGTCGTCGACGTGCCCCTCTCGGATACCATGTTCGTGGTTGCTCATTTCCACATGGTGATGGGCGTGGCGCCGATCATGGTCGTGCTCGGCGCGATCTATCATTGGTACCCCAAGGTCACAGGGCGGATGCTGAACGACGCCCTCGGCAAATTTCACTTCTGGGTCACCTTCCTCGGCGCCTACCTGATCTTCTTCCCCATGCACTATCTTGGACTGCTCGGGGTTCCGCGCCGGTATTTCGACCTCGGCGACGCCGCATTCATCCCGCCTTCGGCCCATTCACTGAACGCCTTCATCTCCGTGGTGGCCTTGACCGTCGGCTTCAGCCAAATGGTGTTCCTGTTCAATCTGGTCTGGAGCCTGTTCAAGGGCGAGGCCTCAGGCGGCAATCCGTGGCGGGCGACAACGCTGGAGTGGCAGACGCCGGAGACGCCCCCCGGGCACGGCAACTGGGGCAAGGAGCTCCCGGTCGTCTACCGCTGGGCCTATGACTACAGCGTACCCGGCGCCGAAGAGGACTTCATTCCGCAGAACCAGCCGCCGCGCGCGACACAGGTCGTTGAGGGAGCTGCTTCGTGAGCGCCGTCATCTTGTTCCTGGCTTTGATCGCGGCCATCGCCGGATGGTGGCTGTCGCAGCAGCGGCTCACGGCCAAGCCGTGGCTGGAGGAAGGCCCGGTCGGTCAATTCCCCGGCGGCGATGCCATGACATGGCCGGCGGCGAAGATCGGACTTGGCGTGTTTCTCGCCGTCGCGAGCGCCTTGTTCGTCCTCTTCATCAGCGCGTACTCGATGCGTATGAACGTGGTGGACTGGCGGGCGCTGCCGGTGCCGCGGCTGCTATGGCTCAACACGGGCGTCCTGGTCCTGAGCAGCGTCGCGCTGCAATGGTCGTACGTGGCCGCGCGCCGCCGCGATGCTGAAGGTGTCATGATCGGCCTGATCGCGGGCGGAGCGTCTGCCGTGATCTTCCTCGCCGGACAGCTCCTGGCCTGGCATCAGCTCAACGCGGCCGGATATTTCGTGGCGTCCAATCCGGCCAATTCCTTCTTTTACCTGTTGACCGCGATACACGGGCTGCATCTGACGGGGGGCCTTGTAGCCCTCGGGCGAACCTCGGCCAAGGTGTGGCGCGGCACCGAGATCTCCGACATGCGCTTGGGCGTGGAACTGTGCACCATCTACTGGCACTTCCTACTGCTCGTCTGGCTCGTCCTGCTCGGTCTTCTGACGGGATGGACCGACGATTTCGTCAACATCTGTCGCCAATTGCTGAGCTAGGGAGGCGAGACCAGATGGCAGAGACTGCACTGACAAGTTCGGGCCAATCGCCTGCACGGCTTGAAGGCTGGCGCGGCATCGCCGCCGACTGGGCGTCCGATCAGCGCGCCTTCAAGAACGTGTCCTGGGGCAAGGCCATGATGTGGATCTTCCTCCTCAGCGACACCTTCATCTTCAGTTGCTTCCTGCTCTCCTACATGACGGCGCGCATGTCGACGACCGTGCCGTGGCCCAATCCGAGCGAAGTCTTCGCCCTCACCATCGCCGGCAAGCACGTTCCACTGATCCTGATCGCCATCATGACCTTCATCCTGATCAGTAGCAGCGGCACGATGGCGATGGCCGTCAATTTCGGCTACCGCCGTGATCGCGTCAGAACCGCAATCCTGATGCTGGTCACAGCGGCATTCGGCGCAACCTTCGTCGGAATGCAGGCCTTCGAATGGACCAAGCTGATCATGGAGGGCGTGCGTCCCTGGGGCAATCCGTGGGGCGCAGCGCAGTTCGGTTCAAGCTTTTTCATGATCACCGGCTTCCACGGGACCCATGTGACGATCGGTGTGATCTTCCTCATCGCGATCGCGCGAAAGGTCTGGCGGGGAGACTTCGATGTCGAAAGGCGCGGCTTTTTCACGAGCCGCAAGGGCTATTATGAGATCGTCGAGATCACCGGGCTGTACTGGCACTTCGTCGACCTCGTGTGGGTGTTCATCTTTGCATTGTTCTATCTTTGGTGAGGTCGGGCATGACAAACGCAGCTATACACATGGAAGGCCCGCTCCACGCTGCGGCGCACGGCGCAGTCGCAACAGGAGCTGTGCACGCTAAGGGGCAACAACACCCGATCAAGCTCTACCTCGTGGTCTGGGGCTGGCTGTTTGTCCTCAGCACTTGCTCCTACCTCGTCGACTACTTTGGCCTGCAAGGCTATCTCAGGTGGTCACTGATCCTGTTGTTCATGATGTTGAAGGCAGGCCTGATCGTCGCCGTCTTCATGCACATGGCCTGGGAGCGGCTGGCTCTCGCCTATGCCATCCTGCTGCCTCCGATCGCAGTGCTTGTGTTTGTGACCATCATGGTGCTCGAATCCGAGTACACGCACTTTCTTCGGGTGCTGTTCTTCGCAGCCCCGACGTAGCTGTACGCGAGCCGGCGCCTCGCTCCACTGTCATGCCCGCCACCGGGTCTCGCCTTCGGCGAGCCCGATGACCGACTCCGGCGCGACATCCAGTACTCCGCGGCGGCAGTTGGCTTTCACGATATCCGCCGCGGAGTCCTGGATCATCCGCCTTCGCGGATGATGACGGCATCATGAGCGGCGCGACGGCCTGCCCAACCAGCTCTCAGCCGCCTCTCACCCCTCGAACGCGTCGATTGACGCCCCGCTTCCGCGCGAGACCAGCGTCTCGTCCGGCGCGGCTAGCCCCTCGCCCTTGTCGCGAAAGCGGTTGGTGATGGGATAGCGGCGGTCGCGGCCGAAATTCCGGGGTGTCACCTTCACGCCGGGCGCCGCCTGGCGGCGCTTGTATTCGGCGACGTTGAGCAGATGGTCGATGCGGGTGACTGTCTCGCGATCGAAGCCGGCGGCAATGATTTGATCCAGCGGCTGCTCGCGCTCGACAAGACGCTCCAGGATGGCATCGAGCACCTCGTAAGGCGGCAACGATTCCTGGTCGGTTTGGTTTTCGCGCAGCTCCGCGCTCGGCGGCCGCGTGATGATGTCGGGCGGGATCACCTCGCCGGCAGGCCCGAGCGCGCCGTCGGGCTTCCAGCCGTTGCGCAAGCTCGCCAGCCGAAAAACCTGCGTCTTGTAGATATCCTTGATCGGGTTGAAGCCGCCATTCATGTCGCCATAGAGCGTGGCGTAGCCGACCGACATTTCCGACTTGTTGCCTGTCGTCACCACCATCAGGCCGGTCTTGTTGGAGATCGCCATCAGCAGCGTGCCGCGGGTGCGGGCCTGGAGGTTTTCCTCGGTGATATCAGGCGGCAGATTCTTGAAGAGGCCTGAGAGGATGGTTTCAAAGCCGGTCACGGCTTCCGCGATCGGCAAGACCTCGTAACGGATGCCGAGATGGCCGGCGAGCTCGCCGGCGTCCGCGATCGAGTGTGCTGCTGTGTAGCGATAAGGCAGCATCACGCCGTGCACCTGATCGGCGCCGAGCGCATCGACCGCGATCGCCGCGCACAGTGCGGAATCGATTCCGCCGGAGATGCCGAGCAGCACGCCGGGAAAGCCGTTCTTGGCGACATAGTCGCGCAAGCCCAGCACGCATGCGGCGTAATCGGCCTTGTCGCCCTCGACCTGCTCCGCAATCGGCCCCGCGCAGCGCCAATCGTCGCCGTTCCGGGTAAAACGCAATGTGACGATGCTCTCTTCAAATGCCGGCAGTTGCGCCGCCAGCGAGAGGTCGCCGTTGAGCGCGAAGGAGGCGCCGTCAAATACCAGCTCGTCCTGGCCGCAGACCTGGTTGAGATAGACCAGCGGAAGCCCACTCTCGGTCACGCGTGCCACGGCGACGGACAAGCGCACATCGTTCTTGTCGCGGGCGTAAGGAGAGCTGTTCGGGACCAGAATGATCTCGGCGCCGGTCTCGGCCAGCGTCTCGACCACGTTCTCGTAGTCTTCGGACTCCTCCAGCCAGATGTCCTCGCAGATCGGCACGCCGATGCGCACGCCGCGCACGGTCACGGGACCCGCGGCAGGGCCGCGTGAAAACAGCCGCTTCTCGTCGAACACGCCGTAGTTCGGCAGATTGCATTTGAAGCGCAAGCTCGCGATACGGCCGCCGTCGAGCAGTGCGCAGGCATTGTAGAGCTTGCCATCCTCGACCCAGGGGGTGCCGACCAGCATCGCCGGGCCGCCATCGGCAGTCTCGCGCGCCAGCGCTTCGATCGCGGCGCGGCAGGCAGCCTGGAAAGCCGGCTTCTGCACGAGGTCTTCCGGTGGATAGCCGGCGATGTACAATTCCGGAAACAGCACGAGGTCGGCGCCGTCGGCGATAGCTCGCGCGCGCGCCGAGCGTGCCCTGGCAGCATTGCCCTCGATGTCGCCCAGGGTCGGATTGAGCTGGGCGAGCGTGACCGCGAATGCGTTGAGACGTTCGGCCATGGCGCTCCGATCCCCAAGCTAGAGGAAACCCAGGCTAGAGGAACCCCAGCCGCTCGATAATGGCGATGATCCAGAACGCGCCGGCCATCAACAGCGCCACGCCGACGGCCGCCGAGCCCATGTCCTTGACCCAGCCGATCTGCTTGTCGTGGTCCATGGTCAGGCGGTCGGCGAGTTTTTCAATCGCGGTGTTGAGCAGCTCGACCGTCAGCACGAAGGCGACGGCACAGACCAGCTCGACCGCCCGCATTGCGGTCGCGCCGACGAACCAGGCGAGCGGCACCGACAGCAGGAGCGCAAAGATCTCCTCGCGGACGGCCTGCTCCGACCGAAACGCAAAGGCCAGACCGTTACGGGAATTGATCGTGGCCTTCCATATCCGCAGCAAGGTCTTAGAGCCCCGCTGCGACCGGCATCGGCTTGGGCTTGCCGGCGCGCTCCTGCTTGAGGAGCTCCGCGACCAGGAAAGCCATGTCGATGGATTGCTCGGCATTGAGACGGGGATCGCAGACCGTGTGGTAGCGGTCGTTGAGGTCCTCGTCCGTGATCGCGCGGGCGCCGCCGAGGCATTCGGTGACGTCCTGGCCGGTCATCTCCAGATGCACGCCGCCGGCGTGGGTGCCTTCGGCGGCATGGATCGCGAAGAACGACTTCACTTCGGACAGGATGCGGTCGAACGGCCGCGTCTTGTAGCCCGACGTCGAGGTGATGGTGTTGCCGTGCATGGGATCGCAGGACCAGACCACCACCCGGCCCTCGCGCTTCACGGCGCGGACCATGTTCGGCAGATGCTCGCCGACCTTGTCCGAGCCGAAGCGGCCGATCAGCGTCAGCCGGCCCGGCTCATTGTCGGGGTTGAGCACGTCGATCAGCTTGAGCAGTTCGTCCGGCTTGAGCGACGGGCCGCACTTCAGCCCGATCGGATTCTTGATGCCGCGGAAATACTCGATGTGGCCGTGATCGAGCTGGCGGGTGCGGTCGCCGATCCAGATCATGTGGCCCGAGGTCGCGTACCAGTCGCCGGTGGTGGAATCGACACGGGTCATGGCTTGCTCGTAGCCGAGCAGCAGCGCCTCGTGGCTGGTGTAGAAATCGGTGGCGCGCAGCTCGGGATGAGCCTCGAGATCGAGGCCACAGGCGCGCATGAAATTGAGCGCGTCCGAGATGCGGTCGGCCAGCTCCTTGTAGCGGCGGGACTGCGGTGAATCCTTGAGGAAGCCGAGCATCCATTGATGCACGCTGCCGAGGTTGGCGTAGCCGCCGGTGGCGAAGGCGCGGAGCAGGTTCAACGTCGCGGCCGACTGGCGATAAGCCATCAGCTGGCGTTGCGGATCCGGCACGCGCGCTTCCTTGGTGAAGGCGATGTCGTTGACGATGTCGCCGCGATAGCTCGGCAGCTCGACGCCATCAACCTTCTCGGTCGAGGACGACCGCGGCTTTGCGAACTGGCCGGCGATGCGGCCGACCTTCACCACCGGCACCGCGCCGGCATAGGTCAGCACCACCGCCATCTGCAGCAGCACGCGGAAGAAATCGCGGATGTTGTTGGCGCCGTGCTCGGCAAAGCTCTCGGCGCAGTCGCCGCCCTGGAGCAGGAAGGCTTCGCCCGCCGCAACGCGGCCCAAAGCCTTCTTCAGATTGCGCGCCTCGCCCGCGAACACCAGCGGCGGAAAGGTCGCCAGCTGCGCCTCGACGTCGTTGAGGGCCTTGGCGTCGGGATAGTCGGGCACCTGTAGCACCGGCTTGCTGCGCCAGGACTCGGGCGTCCACCGCTCGGACATCGCAATCTCTCCGTGAAGCGAAAAGTGCAACCTGATCTGTGGGTTGCGAGGGCCGCCTTATACACAGGCTGGCCCCGCCCCGCCAGTTGTAAATCCATTTGGCACTGCAAACCCTTGCGGGGAAAGCCAAATTCGCATTTGCTGGGCGGGCGAGGAAACTGGCAGGATAACCTTGCGCCCATGGACGCGGCACTGGACGACGTTTTCATCGACGAGATCAGCTTCCCGGCGACCGACGGGTATGCGCTGACCGGCACCCTGTTCCTGCCGCGCGGCGCCAAGCGCCACGCCGTGCTGATCAATTCGGCCACCGCGGTCCCGCGCAAGATCTATCGCGGCTTTGCCTCCTATCTCGCCCATCGCGGTTGCGCGGTCCTGACCTACGATTATCGCGGCATCGGCGATTCCCGGCTGCCGGCGATGGTCGGCTACAACCAGCCGAAATCACTGGTCGGCTTCAAGGCCTCGATGTCGGACTGGGCCGCGCTCGACGTCACCGCGGCGGTGCGCTGGATGCGGGAGCGGTATCACGGTCTGCCGCTGGCCTATGTCGGCCATTCCTTCGGCGGCCAGGCGCTGGGGCTGATCGCGAACAACACGGACGTCTCACGCGCCGCGTTCGTTGCCTCGCAGGCCGCAACCTGGCGGCTGATGACCTCGCCGGAAAAATACCGCGTCTTCGCCTTCATGAATTTTGTCGGCGTGCCGCTGGCCCACGCGCTCGGTTATGCGCCGGGCTGGGCCGGCGTCGGCGAGGATCTGCCCAAGGGCGTCTTCCTGCAATGGGCCGAGTGGGTCTCGAATCCCCGCTATCTCTTCGATTCAAAGCTGCCGGCGCTGGATAATTTCGCCAAGTTCAAGGGCGAGTTGCGGGCGCTGTGCTTTTCCGACGATCCCTGGGCAACGCGACCGGCGGTCGAGCTGCTCGCGAGCGGGTTCACTGCGATCAAGCCGGAGGTGCTCAACGTCAAGCCGTCCGACGTCGGCGCCAAGACGATCGGCCATTTCGGCTTCTTCCGCCCCGACCACCGCGACACGCTGTGGCGCGGCGTGGCGGAATGGATTCAGGGGGACTAAGACACACCTTCGCATCCTCGCGGCTCATTTCGCCCGAGCTTTGCTTCGTTGCCTTGCCCTCAATTGAAAGAGGGCGCAGGGAAGGCCGGGAGCCGGTTGGCTCCCGTGGACCGCCATGCCAAGAGCAGATTGCGTGTGCTTCTGCATAGCGGAGAACAGGGCAACCGGAGACATCCCGGCCTTCCCTGCGCAGTGGTTTGACGGCTTATGTCGCGCTCTCCCCGGGGAGCGTTGCACTATTGCCCCCGTCGCCTTGCGGATGGCTGATGCGTGTGCCCGGTTGGGCAGTCCACATCACCGCAACGCTTGGCGCACAGACCCCGGGCGCCAGGACCACACGATTTTGCCGTACGCCGATCACACCGGTCGTGTGCGCGACGACCTTGCTCACGGTTGCCCGCCCCGCAAAACCCTTCGCGCCGATGTCACCTGCGTCCACCGCCGCCCGGCCCGCGTTTCGTGACGATCGCGATACGCCCCTCTTCGTTGGGCCGGATTGCGGCGACACATACGTCAATTCCGAATTTCGGTAAAGTGGAATATTTTCCGCCGCGCGCGTTGACCTACTGGTCGCGTGTTTTGCCCGTCGGGCAACACAAGGCCTTGTACCCAGGATGAACGCCGGCCCGGGGGCTTGAATTAACGGATGATCGTCGTCAGCGACGAGTAACGCTTGTTCGGCTTGGCCTCGCCCGCCGAGAACCGCGCAAACGCATCGCTGACCCGTGCGGCCGGCGAGGTCCCGTCTGCGAAGCGGAATTCCTTCGGCCGCGGCGCGTAGAAGCTGGCGCGGTAGTAGTTGTCGTCGAACCGTACCTCGCCGACGCCGAACAATGCGTCGCAGACGAACAGGAGCGCGTAGACTCCCGCGACCGCAGCGACGACCTCCTTGAGAACAGACATTTTGATGCCCCACCCTTTTGAGGGAGGATGCACGCCGGTTCCAAAGTCCCGGTTTAACGCCGGGCAGTTCTTGTCCGCAGGGTTTGCCGCCACTGAGCGGATTGCAGACAATTTTATCGATCTCGAAAAGAGAGCCCGCCTGAACGGATCAGGCGGGGCCCCAGGCTTGGCCGCTCGGGAGGTCTCAAACGGCCAGATTCATTAGCCGTGGCCGGCCCCCTTGCGGTGGCCGCCGTCGCTGAGGCGGTCGACCCAGGCGATGCCGATTGCCGAGATGATGAAGGTCATGTGGATCAGCACCTGCCACATCACCCCGGTCTCGGTGAAATTGCTGCGCGTGGTGCCGAGATTGCCGGCCTCGATGAACGTCCTGAGCAGCGAGATCGAGGAAATGCCGATGATCGCCATCGCAAGCTTGATCTTGAGCACGCTGGCATTGACGTGGCTGAGCCATTCCGGCTCGTCGGGATGGCCGCTCAGGTTCAGTCGCGAAACGAAGGTCTCATAGCCGCCGACGATCACCATGATCAGAAGGTTCGAGATCATGACGACGTCGATCAGCCCGAGCACGACCAGCATGATCTGCTGCTCGCTGGCGTCGAACGAGTGCGCAACCAGGTGCCAGAGCTCTTTCAGAAACAGCAGCACATAGACGGCTTGCGCGACGATCAGGCCGACATAGAGCGGCACCTGCAGCCAGCGCGAGCCAAAGATGAGCTGGGCGAACAGGCCGAGCCGTGGCGGCACGGCCTTCGCCGAAGGTGCTTTGGGTTCGGACGTCATGAATCACTCCGGATTGCGGAAGGAATTGTCGCGTCAGAGACTCGCGATGACGGGAGCGAGTTCCAGCGAGCCCCGATAGATCATCTCGAACGCGACGTAAATGATAATGGCGAGACCGACATACGCGATCCAGCGCTGCTTCTGGAGCACGCGGCCGAGCAGATCGGCGGCGACGCCCATCATGGCGACCGACAGCAACAGGCCGAAGGCGAGGATGTAGGGATGCTCGCGCGCGGCGCCCGCAACCGCAAGCACGTTGTCGAGCGACATCGAGACGTCGGCAGCGACGATCTGAACCGCGGCCTGGCCGAAGGTCTTTTGCTTCACGGGCGCGGCATCCGCGCCGCCGCCATGGCTGAACGCGAGTTGCCGCGAATGCGCCGCCTGCTCGCGCAGCTCGCGCCACATCTTCCAGCACACCCAGAG
>NZ_JALBHA010000699.1:0-2566 GCF_023006445.1 Bradyrhizobium sp. SHOUNA76 | reverse complement strand
CCGCATCGACCGCGACGCTGACCGCGACCGCGGCCACCGCGACGGCGGTGCCGATCAATGGCGTGCCGGTCGAGATCGCGGCCGCCATCCGATCCGGCAAGTCCCGCTTCGACATCAGCCTCGATCCGGCCGAGCTCGGCCGCATCGACGTGCGCATCAACGTCGACCGCGCCGGCAACGTCACCTCGCATCTCACCGTGGAGAAGCCGGAGACGCTGCAGATGCTGCGCCAGGACGCGCCGCAATTGCAGCGCGCGCTCGACGATGCCGGGCTCAAGACCGGCAGCAACGGGCTGTCCTTCAGCCTGCGCGACCAGAATTCATCGGGCCAGAACTCCGGCCAGAACAACGACAATGGCGGCAATGCCCGCCGGCTGATCATCAGCGAGGACGATACCGCTGCTGCCGCACCCGTCGGGCGCGGCTATGGCCGCATGTACGGGCCGAGCAGCGGCGTCGACATCAGAGTGTAGGGAGTATCGACATGACCACCACGACTGGCGCCACCGCCCCTTCCGTCGTCTCCGGGACCACCGACCTCCCGAAATCCTCCTCGTCGAACTCGCTGGGCTCGACCACGGGATCGACGCTCGCCGGCAACTTCCAGACCTTCCTGACGCTGCTGACCACGCAGTTGCAGAACCAGAACCCGCTGGATCCGCTCGACACCAACCAGTTCACCCAGCAGCTGGTGCAGTTCGCCGGCGTCGAGCAGCAGCTCAAGACCAACGATGCGCTGTCCCAGCTCGTCACCCTGCAGCAGACCACGCAGGCGACCCAGGCGCTCGGCTTCGTCGGCAAGACCGCCCTGGTCGACGGCTCGACCGCGACCATGACGAAGTCGTCGGCGACCTGGCATCTCAACGTGCCCAGCGATTCCACGGTCGACATCACCGTCGCCAATGCCAGCGGCCAGACCGTGTTCACCGGCAAATACACCGCCGCCGCGGGCACCGACATTCCCTTCACCTGGAACGGCATGGGCAATGACGGCACGCAATGGCCCGACGGCAAGTACACGATCTCGGCAACGGGCAAGGATGTCGCGAACAACAATGTCGGCATCGCCGCCCAGGTGCAGGGCGTGGTGTCGTCGGTCGACCTGACCCAGTCGCCGCCGCTGCTCACCATCGACGGCGCCAGCTACACCCTGAGCCAGGTCAAGAGCATCATCGCGACAAGCAGCAATTAGGCCGGACACGAGCCATATATTCGGTGTCATCCCCGCGAAGGCGGGGATCCATAACCACAGGAAGAAATTTGACGAAGATTGGTGGTTAAGAAGTCATTCTCGGGACTGCTACCTGCATCCCATCGTTAGATCACGCGGTATGGATCCCGGGCTCGCGCTGCGCGCGCCCCGGGATGACAGTTAAGAGCTTCGCAGCGCCCGCGCGCTGGCTCTATTTGTTAGTAAAGTATTTACGAAGTCCCCCTCGACCGGCCCGGAAACACGTTCCGCCGGCCGACACGGCGGCGTTCCAGCCATTTTCAACGAGAATTGTATTGAAGCCTTAGGCTTAGCGGATTTTTAAGCCGCCGGGCGTAGGGTTACGGGCGTGAGTTCAGTGGTTGAGAGTTTGTGAGTACGCCATGACAGAACCCCATCGCCCGAGGGTAAAATACGTCATCGGGCCGGACGGTAGTCCGTTGACGATCGCGGATCTGCCAGCACCCGGCACCAAACGCTGGGTCATCCGCCGCAAGGCCGAAGTCGTCGCCGCCGTTCGTGGTGGACTTCTTTCGCTCGAGGAGGCCTGCAGCCGTTATACCCTGACGGTCGACGAATTCCTCTCCTGGCAGTTTTCCATCGACCAGCATGGTCTGGCGGGTCTTCGCACCACCCGTATCCAGCAATATCGCCAGTAAGGCGATCCGGAAAACTGCGGCTTTTGACGAAAATCGGCCTCGCCCTGCGAGGCCGATTTTTTTCATATCGCTGTTTGGCGCTACTTTTGTCCGACCTCTTAACCTTCGTTAACCATATCGAAACCATCCCCTAGGCAATAATTGCCCAGTCGGCCTTTCCAGTGAAAGCGGCCGAATCTGTTGGGGCGGTTGCTTGCAAGGTCTTGCTGACTTTCTGAAGAGTATCGGCGCCGCCCGGTTCGGGGCGATGATCGCGGTCACCGCCGCGCTCGTCGGCTTTTTCGCGTTCGTCATCATGCGCGTCACCACGCCGCAGATGACGACGCTGTTCACCGACCTCAGCGTCGAGGATTCCTCTGGCATCATCAAGGACCTGGAACGCCAGGGCATCCAGTTCGAAATCCGCAATGAGGGCTCCATCATCATGGTGCCCAAGGACAAGGTCACCCGTCTCAGGATGAAGCTCGCCGAGGGCGGCCTGCCCAAGGGCGGCGGCGTCGGCTACGAGGTGTTCGACAAGTCGGACGCACTCGGCACCACCTCTTTCGTCCAGAACATCAATCACCTCCGCGCGCTGGAAGGCGAGCTCGCCCGCACCATCCGCGCCATCGACCGCATCCAGGCTGCCCGCGTCCATCTGGTGCTGCCCGAGCGTCCGCTGTTTGCGCGCGAGGCGCCGGAGCCGTCGGCCTCGATC
>NZ_JALBHA010000698.1:0-2568 GCF_023006445.1 Bradyrhizobium sp. SHOUNA76 | reverse complement strand
CGGAGCTCGCCCGCGTCGCCGAGCTTGCGATTCCGGCGCCGCACTGCGCCATCCCCGCCCGCCTCTACGTTCCCAAGGAGCCGCGCCGACATGACGGCCTGTCGCCGGCACTGGTGTTCTTCCATGGTGGCGGCTGGGTGATCGGCGATCTCGACTCGCACGACGTCGTCTGCCGTCAGCTCGCAGTCGAAGGCGCGCTGATCGTGATCTCGATCGATTACCGCCTCGCACCCGAGCACAAGTTTCCCGCCGCCATTGAGGACGCCATCGCCGCGACCACGTGGGTCGCAGCCAACGCGCGCGAGCTCGGCATCGACGCCTCACGCGTGTCGATCGGCGGCGACAGTGCCGGCGGCAATCTCGCCGCGGTCGTGGCGCTGGCCGCGCGCGACGGCAATGGCCCTGCGCTTGCGGGCCAGGTGCTGATCTATCCAGCCACCGATTTCGCCATGACCCATGGCTCCCACAGCGAGCCCGAGACCAGCGTGTTGCTGACGCATTCGGTGATCCGCTGGTTCCGCGACCACTACCTCAATGGCGCCGCCGACATCGATGACTGGCGCGCTTCGCCGGCGCGTGCGCAAAACCTTGCCGGCCTGCCGCCGGCCCATGTGCTGACCGTCGGCGCCGATCCCCTGCGTGACGAAGGCCAGGAATACGCGGAGCGGCTCAGCCAAGCCGGCGTGCCCGTGACCGCCAAGCACTATCCCGGCCAGTTCCACGGCTTCTTCACGATGGGCAAGCTGTTGCCACAGGCCAATGTCGCCGTCAGCGAGATCGGCGCGTGGTTGAAGGGATTGGGCTAAAGGCAGTCCCGTAGCCCGCATGAGCGCAGCGACATGCGGGACCGCTCTCACCATACTGACGCACTTGTCCCGGATATCGCGGCGCTCATCCGGGCTACGCACCGAACCTCGTAGAGATGCCGTCCATTCTCACACCTGCCCTCGCCCTCCCTCTGCGTGTCCTGACCTGGCTCGGCAGCCAAGGCACACGCGGAGTAGCCGCTGTCGTGTTCATCGCGGCCGCGGTGCCACCGCTCGGCGCGTTGCTTCGTCCCTATCTCACCGAGGCAATCCTCTGCCTGCTCTGCATCTCGTTCATGCGGGTCGATCTCGCCGCCCTCTACAGCCATCTGCGCCGACCGGCGCTGGTTGCAACTGCCACGGCCTGGACCACGATCGGCGTGCCGCTGATCGTCGGACTGATCGCGCACGCAACCGGGCTCACGGCTCGCGCGCCCGGGCTTTCGCTCGCACTGATGCTGCAGAGCATGGCCTCACCGATGATGGCCTCCCCGGCCCTCGCCGCGCTGATGGGTCTCGATGCCACGCTCGTGCTGATCACCCTGGTGACCTCGACCGCGCTGGTGCCCTTCACGGCATCGATGTTCGCGGGCATCTTCCTCGGCGACATGCTGAGCATCACGCCGCTGACGCTGGGCCTGAAACTGCTCGGCATCCTGGCAGTATCGCTATTGGCCGCGACGGCCATCCGATGGATCTTCGGCGCCGAGGCGATCCAGCGTCAAAAAACGCCGATCGACGGTCTCAACATCGTCATCCTCTTCATCTTCGCGGCCGCGATCATGGGCGACGTCGTGAGCGACCTCCTTACGCAGCCGATGTTCACGATCGGCCTCGCAGCTCTGTCCTTCGCGATCTACTTCACGCTGCTCGCGATCACCACGCTGCTGTTCCGCCGCATCGGCTATGAGCGCGCACTGGCGCTCGGGCTGATGGTGTCACAGCGCAATCTCGGCCTGATGCTGGCGGCAACGGCCGGCGCATTGCCGCCCACCACCTGGCTGTATTTCGCGATGACGCAGTTTCCAATTCATCTTGCGCCCTACATGCTGATGCCGATCGCGCGGCACTTGACGCTGCGCGGACGTGTCGAGCGGGGCGACGGCAATAGCACTAGCTAGGCGTGCGCTCAGAATCCGGGATGTCTGCCTTCGAGGACAAGCGGAAGATGATCCGGTCCCTCGACAATGTCCTCCTGTGCATGAAGCCCAGGTGCTGCCGCCGTTGATCTACATCAAGGTCCAAACCTCACCTGGCACTCAGGTTGGTTCAGCCGAGGCTTGGGCGACACCAGTCACGTTCGCAAGTGCAATGAGGAGGATCACCATGCATCAGCGAAAGGGTCTTTCGATCGGATCAGCGACAGTTTCCGGGATTGCAGCCAGCATCCTGTTGGGGCTTGCCGGAGCCACTCTCACTCCGGCACCCGCCGAGGCGGTTATCTACTGCACGTATGTTGGCTATCCGGCAGGTTGCGTCGCAAGGGCCGGCGTCGTGCTTAGGCCTCGTCCGGTGGCGCGTGCTGCTGTCCGTCACAACGCCGGAGGCAATTTAAATGGGGGCGTCAATCGCGTTGGAGTGCGGCGGTAAAGGACTTGGTTTACGGCCTACGAGCTTCGGCGCGGAGGCCACTTTCGTGACCTAAGTCGCTCCAGCGGATGTCGCCTCCTGGGCTCAAGCCGGACATTGGCTTGTGCATCATCCGCATCCGCTCTTGCGCGGACCTCGCGATGCGGCGCCCCTACCCCGCCCGGGCCGCGCG
>NZ_JALBHA010000697.1:0-2569 GCF_023006445.1 Bradyrhizobium sp. SHOUNA76 | reverse complement strand
GCCCACCACCATCGCCTTGGTCTCGCCCAGCGCCTGCACGAGGCCGACCACGTCGCCGACCGTGTCGAAGATGGAGTAGGCGGCAACGTCTGGCGGCGCGGCGCTTTGGCCGTAGCCGCGCATGTCGGGGGCGACGACGTGAAACCCGGCCTCGGCGAGCACGGGGATCTGGTGGCGCCAGGAATAGGACAGCTCCGGCCAGCCATGGCACAGCAGCACCAGCGGACCCTGGCCGGCTTCGCGGATGAAGAGATCGATGCCGTTGGTCTTGATCACACGGGTGGAGGACATCGCTTTTCCGCCTTGTTTCAGGGGTTTGGTCGAGAAACATGAGGCGCCACGATAGGGGCGCGGCGAGAATCGTGCAATCTCGCGGCAGGCGTCCAACCTCGTGTTGTTCGCATCGGTTCCAGCTGTTAGAACGCCGCTCTCAGGGCTTGGCCATGGCATTTCGTCCTTCTTCGCTTCGTCGCACCCGCTTCACCGCCGGGGCGCTGTTGCGCGGGCTGATGGCGACGGTTCTGGTTGTGGGCATCGGCTGGAGTGGGGCGCTTCTGGCCGCCAACCAGAGCGTCCAGGGCGCCAAGAAGGCGGACGATACCGGCTTCGACGGCGATGCCCCGACCGCGATCCTGATCGAAGCCTCCAGCGGCAGCGTGCTGTTCGAGAAGAACGCCGACGAGCTGCGCGCGCCCTCCAGCATGATGAAGCTGATGACGGCGGAGGTGGTCTTCAATGCCATCAAGAAGGGCGACATCAAGCTGACCGACGAGTACCGGATCAGCGAGAACGCCTGGCGACGGGGCGGCGCGCCCTCGGGCGGCTCCACCATGTTTGCCGCCATCAACAGCAAGGTCTCGGTCGACGATCTCCTGCACGGCGCGATCATCCAGAGCGGCAACGACGCCTGCATCGCGCTGGCCGAAGCCATGGCGGGCAACGAGCGGATCTTCGCGGCCGACTTCATGACCAAGCGCGCCCGCGAGCTCGGCATGACCAGGTCGACCTTCGGCAATTCCAACGGCCTGCCCGACCCCGGCAACAAGATGACGGTGCGCGAGCTCGGCATCCTCGCCCGGCACATCATCCTGGACTTCCCCGAATTCTACAAACTGTTCGGCGAGAAGGAGTACACTTGGAACAAGATCCGCCAGCCTAACCGCAATCCGCTGCTCAATTCGATGGAAGGCGCCGACGGCCTCAAGACCGGCTACACCAAGGAAGGCGGCTACGGCATGGTCGGCTCGGCGGTGCAGAACGGCACGCGGCTGATCGTCGTCGTCAACGGGCTCGAAGATCCCGAGGATCGTGCTACGGAAGCCAAGAAGATGCTGGAATGGGGTTTTCGCAATTTCGAAACCCGCACGCTGATCGCGGCCGAGCAGCCCGTCGGCTACGCCAAGGTGTTCGGCGGCGAGAGCCGCTCGGTCAAGCTCGTCGCCAAGAACCCGGTGAAGGTGATGGTGCACAAGAACGGCAGCGACAAGCTGATTGCGCGCGTCGTCTATAGCGGCCCGGTGCGGGCGCCGGTCGAGGCCGGCCAGCGGGTCGGCGTGGTCAAGGTCTGGCGCAGCGGCAACATCGCGGTGGAGACGCCGGTCTATGCGGCCGAAGCGATTGCTACCGGCTCGACCATGCGACGTGCGATCGACGGCGCCAGCGAGCTCGTGATCGGCATGTTCCGCGCAGGCGCCGAGAAGCTCTGACCATGAGTGAGAGCGCGCTACAGCGGCCGTCCGGACGCGGACGCTTCATCACCTTTGAAGGCGGCGAGGGCACCGGCAAATCGACCCAGATCAAGAAACTCGCCGACCGTCTCAAGGCGGCAAAGCTGCGCATCCGGGTCACGCGCGAGCCGGGCGGCTCGCCGGGTGCCGAGATCATGCGTCATCTGGTGCTGTCCGGCATGGGCAAGCTGCTCGGACCCGAAGCCGAGACGCTGCTGTTTGCCGCCGCACGTGATGACCATGTCCGCACCGTGATCCTGCCTGCGCTCAACCAGGGCACCTGGGTGCTGTGCGACCGCTTCGCCGATTCCACGCGGGCCTATCAGGGCAGCCTCGGCAAGGTTCCAATCGGTCTCATCAACGCGATGCAGCGGGTCACCATCGGCGATCTCAAGCCGGACCTCACTCTCATCCTCGACCTGCCGGTCGAGATCGGCCTCCAGCGCGCCGCCGCGCGCCGCGGCAACGGCACGCCGGACAGGTTCGAGGGTGAGAAGCTCAGTTTTCATCAGGCTCTGCGCGAGGCCTATCGCAAGATCGCTGCGGACGAACCCGCGCGCTGCGTGCTGATCGACGCCAATTCCGACCCGGATACAGTTGCGGCACGAGTCTGGACGGCGCTGCGCGATCGTCTGCTTCCCACACCGGCCTCGGTGGTTTCCGCATGAGCCCACGTCAGACCGAGCGCGAAACGCCCATTCCGCATCCGCGCGAGACCTCGCGGCTGTTCGGACATCGCGAGGCCGAGACGGCGCTGCTCGCGGCCTATCGCAGCGGGCGCATCCCGCATGCCTGGCTGATCGGCGGCCCGCAAGGGATCGGCAAGGCGACGCTGGCCTATC
>NZ_JALBHA010000696.1:0-2605 GCF_023006445.1 Bradyrhizobium sp. SHOUNA76 | reverse complement strand
CATGAACAATCTCATGGTCACTTTCGCCGAGCCGCCACGGCACCGCGGGCAACTCGAGCACACGCTGATCGAGCTGTGGCACGCCGTCGAGCCGCTTCCGGCCGCCGGGCGCTGCCTCGATCTGCCGGTGGTCTATGGCGGCGACGGCGGCCCGCATATGGCCGACGTCGTGGCCCACACCGGATTGAGTGTCGACGATATCGTCACGATCCACAGCGCTCCGACCTACACCGTCTACGCCCTCGGCAGTCATCCCGGGTACTGCTATCTCGGCGGCATGGATCGGCGCATCGCGACGCCGCGGCGCAAGGTCCCGGTGCTGCGCATTCCACGCGGCGCCGTTTCCATCGGCGGCAGCCAGACCGGCGTCTCCGCTTCAGATGGGCCAAGCGGCTGGAATACGATCGGCAGCACCGAGGTGGCGTTCTTCGATGTCGAGCGGACGCCGCCAGCGCTCCTGCAACCCGGTGACTGCATCCGCTTCAAGCCAAACCGGGTGCTGCGATGATCGAGGTGCTGTCGGCCGGCGCGCTTGCCACGGTGCAGGATCTCGGCCGCACCGGCGCGCTCAACCTCGGCGTCGGGACATCGGGCGCCATGGACCCGTTGGCGCTTGCCGCCGGAAACATCCTGCTGCGCAACGAGGAGAATGCGGCAGCTCTCGAGATACCGCTGTTCCCGTTCCGCGTCCGATTCACCCGTCCGACGGTGTTCGCCGTGACCGGCGCGGATTGCGCGCCGCAGCTCGACGAGGCGCCAGTGCTGCCATGGTGGGCTCACCGCGCCGATGCCGGTCAGGTGCTCGCGCTCGCCGTTCCCTCAGCTGCGACCTGGCGCGCCTGCCGCGCCTATCTGTGCATCGCGGGCGGGATCGATGTTCCGTTGGTGCTCGGCTCGCGCAGCACTCAGCTGCGCGGCGCCTTCGGCGGGCTGGAGGGCCGTCCCCTGCGCGACGGCGATGGGTTGCCGATTGTCGCGACATCCGATCGCGCCAAGACAGGCTTCGGCATCACGCCGCCCGGTCTAGCCCTGCCGTCGGAGGTGGACGGGCTGCCTGCCGTGCGGGTGCTGCCGGCGGCCGAATACGATAGCTTCGCGCCGTCTTCCCACGAGGCGCTATGGTCCGAGCCGTGGAAGATTACGTCGCAGAGCGACCGTTACGGCTATCGTCTCGCCGGCCCCGAGCTCAGGCCGCAGCGACCCATGGAGCTGCGCTCCCACGGCATTGTTCCAGGCGTGATCCAGGTCCCCCATGGTGGCCAGCCGATCATCCAGATGCGCGATGCGCAGCCGTCGGGCGGCTACCCCAAGATCGGCACCGTCATCGACGCCGACCTCTGGCGCCTCGGCCAAGCTCCCATCGGAAGCCGGATTCGTTTCGTGCTGTGCAACTGGGACGAGGCGCTGGACGCGTTGGCGGCGACCCGGCGCTGGCTGAGCAACGTCCGCCGATTGGTTGAGCTCTACTGCGACCAGGGAGCGGTGCGATGACCAATCCGCTCAACCATGTCGATCAGCTCTGCGCCTTCCTCGCGGCGACCGACATCGGCCTGCTCGAGCTGAAAGGCCCAGCCGGGGTGCTGCGCCTGCGGCATGACGGCGCCCGCGTCGAGGTCGAGATGATCGAGGCTGCGGCGGCGGCCCTGATTTCTCCACCCACGCAGGTCATTCGGGCACCCGTGCCGGGCATCTACCTCGACCGCCATCCATTGCGCTCGCAACCATCGGTCGCCGTCGGCACCGAGGTCGCCGCCGGCACGCCGCTCGCCTTCCTCCAGATAGGACCGCTCTTGCTTCCGGTCCCGGCACCGGAGGACGGTCTGGTCGCTGAGAAGTTCGCCGAGCATGGCGCGACCGTGGGATACGGCGCGCCCCTGATCGGATTGCAGCCGCACGGGAGTGACGCCGAATGAAGATCGATCTCAATGCGGATCTGGGCGAGGGCTACGGCCCCTGGTCCATGGGCGACGACGACGCTCTGCTCGGCCTCGTCTCGTCGGCCAACATCGCCTGCGGCTTTCACGCAGGCGACCCGCTGATCATGCAGCGCACCGTGGAATCGGCAAAGGCGCGTGGGGTCGATGTCGGCGCCCATGTCGGTTTCCCGGATCGCCAGGGCTTCGGCCGCCGGGTGATGCAGATCGATGCCACCGAACTCGCGGCGATGGTCACCTATCAGCTCGGCGCGCTTGCAGGCATCGTCCGCGCAGCCGGTTACCGCATGACCCACTTGAGCTTCCACGGTGCCTTGGGCAACATGGCCGCCGCCAACGCCGGGCTCGCCGAACCGCTGGTCCGCGCCGTCGCCGCGTTCAATCGGGAGCTCCTCATCGTATCGTCGACCAGTCGCGCCATCGAGGGGGCGGCGGCGGCTTGCGGCTTGCGCGTCGCCACGACTTTCCTGGCAGACCGCGCCTACGACGATGACGGACTGCTGGTGCCCCGGGGCACGGCCGGCGCGGTCATTCACGACCCGGCGCTCGTGCTCGAACGGGTGCAGCGCCTGCTTTGCGAGGGCGTCGTCATCACCGCGACCGGCCGGGCGCTGCCGATGCAGGCCACATCGATCCTGCTGCATGGCGACACCCCGGGCGCGGTCGAGTTC
>NZ_JALBHA010000695.1:0-2608 GCF_023006445.1 Bradyrhizobium sp. SHOUNA76 | reverse complement strand
GGGAGCTGCGGGGGCCGCAGCCGGGGCGGGCTCGACTTTCGCCGGCTTGGGCGGCTTGCCATACTGGCCGATCGGCCCGAACACGACGGCGACCGCAAGCACGATCGCGGCGACGATCGCGCCCAAAATGCCCCCCATCGACTCAGACGACATGAAACCCATCCCCGTTCCAGATGCGCTCCGTGATACCACGGATGCACGCGGAGCCGGAAGGGCTGCCGAAGGGGCCAATGGTGTAGCGAACGAGGCATCCCTGGGCGGCTGCCCTACTCGTCGCTCGCCATCCCCTACTTCGCCGGCGGCCTGTGCTTGACGAAGGCCGTCACGATGTCCTTCTGCGCGGACTCCACCGCCCTGTTCGCGGTCGCGAGATGGGCGCCGGCATCGATGTTCGGATATTGCGTGGTGAGATAGTCGAGCAGCGCCACCCGGTAGTATTGCCGCTCCGATGGACAGGCGCCCGCAACCGAGCGGCCAAAATCCTGTTCCGTCATTCCCTGATTGCTGTCGCGCGAATATTCCCGCGCCAGGCAATGCCAGTAATCGTCGCGGCCCTGCTGGGCGAGCTTCTGCGCGCCCTTGGCATCGTCGTCCGCCATGACTGAAGATATCATGGCAGCAGATGTCATCATGACGAGCGCTGCTCCCACCATCAGCATCCGCATCTTGTTCTCCTTTTTCGCAGATCGCGCTGCCGAGCTTAGACTCGACGCGAGAACTGGCCAATCACATCTCGTTTGACTAGGATGAAGCCCTCCCTCCCCGTCGATGCGAGATCCTCCCGTGGCCAAAGCAAAAACCGCGTCCAAAAAATCCGGCAACATCTTCATCGGCATCGGCGGCTGGACCTTCGAGCCCTGGCGCGGCGTGTTCTATCCGGAGAAACTCACACAGGCGAAGGAGCTGTCTTACGCAGCCTCGAAGCTGACCTCGATCGAGATCAACGGTACCTATTACGGCTCGCAGAAGCCGGAGAGCTTTCGCAAATGGGCGAGCGAGGTGCCCGACGGCTTCGTATTCTCGGTGAAGGGACCGCGCTTCGCCACCAACCGCCGCGTGCTCGCCGAGGCTGGCGACTCCATCAAGCGGTTCTATGATTCCGGCGTGCTGGAGCTCGGCGACCATCTCGGGCCGGTGCTCTGGCAGTTCGCCCCGACGAAAAAGTTCGACAGCGCCGATTTCGGCAAGTTCCTCGAACTGTTGCCCCGCAAGCTCGAGGGCCGCGCGCTCCGCCATGTTGTCGAGGTCCGCCACGACAGCTTCTGCGCGCCGGACTTCGTGGCGCTGATCCGCGAGTTCGAGACGCCTGTGGTGTTCGCCGAGCACGGCAAATATCCCGCCATCGCCGACGTCGCCGGCGATTTCGTCTATGCCCGGCTTCAGAAAGGCAATGACGAGATCAAGACCTGCTACCCGCCTAAGCAGTTAGACGCCTGGGCCGAGCGCTTCCAGGCCTGGGCTTTGGGCAGTGAACCGGATGACCTGCCGAAAGTTGACAAGGCCAAGCCGAAGAAGGAGCCGCGCGACGTGTTCGCCTACGTCATCCACGAGGGCAAGGTGCGCGCGCCTCACGGCGCCATGGAACTGATCGCACGGGTGAGCTGAGGTGGCTATCGTCCATGTCGCTTGCGGTCAGGAGCAACAAAGCCTCCATGCGTCATGGCCGGGCTTGTCCCGGCCATCCACGATCCGCTGCGCGGCGCGAAGAACGTGGATGTCCGGGACAAGCCCGGGCATGACGACCTCCCGTGTGATGGCCTGAGGTGCCCCCATGGCAAAAGCGAAGAAGCTGTTCACGATCGGCTATGAGCAGACGCCGCCACACGCGGTGCTCGACGAGCTGGAACAGGCCGGCGTCAAGCTCGTGGTCGATGTGCGCGCGGTGACGTCGTCGCGCCGCCCGGGCTTTTCCAAGAAGCAGCTGTCCGCCGGACTCGACGAGCGCGGCATCGCTTATGTCCATCTCGCCGCGCTCGGCACGCCGAAGGAAGGCCGCCTCGCCGCACGCAGCGGCCAGTACCACGTGCTTGAGAAGATTTTTTCAAAGCACCTGAAGGCGCCCGAGACCAGGGAAGCGATGGACGAGCTCTCGGCGCTGGTGAAGAAGGCCGGCCCCGTCTGCCTGCTCTGCTACGAGCGCGACCACACCCATTGCCACCGCCAGATGATCGCGGAGATCATCGAGGAGCGCGATGGCGTGGCGGTGAAGAATTTGGCGGGACGGCAGGTCTGATCGGCCTCTCCGTCATGGCCGGCTTGTCCCGGCCATCCACGCTCTTCCTTCGCGTGGCCAAGACGTGGATGCCCGGGTCAAGCCCGGGCATGACGACCCGAGAGAGCTCCTACCCCTCCCCCGCAAGCCGGAACGTTCCTTCCATCATCTGCACGCAGCTGCCGCCGACATGAGCGGAGACGATCTTGCCGTCCTGCTTGCGCACGCGCGTCAGCAGGATGCTCGGCCGGCCCATGTCAAAACCCTGGCCGACGGTGAGCTTGAGCTCGCCGTCACGCGCGGGATCGAGATCGGCGAACAGCGCGGCCGCGGCGACCGTCGCGCTGCCGGTGGCGGGGTCTTCGATCAGGCCGCTGGCACCGGGGAAGAACATCC
>NZ_JALBHA010000694.1:0-2613 GCF_023006445.1 Bradyrhizobium sp. SHOUNA76 | reverse complement strand
GCCCTCGGCGAGGACCGCGCGCGCCGGCTCGAGCAACTCATCGACGATTGCGAGCAGCTCGGCAATGCCGGCGCCATCGCCGCGCTATGCCGCCTGAACGCGACGGAACGGGCTTTACGACCGGCGTCATAAGAATTGCCGGAGAGTACGGGGGAAACATGGTCGACTTGGAGACCAGCTTGGAATCGTCAGCTACGCGGAGTCCGGGCTGATGGAAGGATTCTTTCAAGCGCTCGCCGCGGGCCTTCTGATCGGCGCGGTCTACGGCCTGATGTGCGTCGGGCTCGGTATGATCTTCGGCGTCATGCGCGTCATCAACTTCGCCCATGGCGACTTCATGATGCTCGGCATGTACACCGCCTTCTATCTGTTCACCGCGGCCGGCGTTCAGGCGCTGTTCGGCAACACGGTGGGGCCGTTCGTCGCCATCCTGCTGGCCGGGCCCGTGCTCGCCGTGTTCGGCTATTTCGTGCATCTGGCGTTGATCTCGCACGTATCCGGGACGCGCACCGCCTCGCTCGAAGGCGAAGGCCATTACGCCCAGCTCATCCTCACGCTCGGCATCGCGCTGATCCTGCAGAACGGCGGCCTCATCGTGTTCGGCTCGGTCCTGGCCTCGATCCGCACGCCGCTGTCGAGCTCGGCCTGGGAGCTCGGCCCCCTCTTCGACATGAGCATCTTCCTCAACAAGGCCCGCAGCATCGATATGGTCGTTTCGCTGGCGATCATGATCCTGCTTTCGCTGCTGATCACGCGGACCCGGATCGGCAAGTCGCTCCGCGCCGCCGCGGACAATCCGACCGCCGCGACCTATATGGGCATCGACGTCGACCGCGCCCACCGCACCGCCTTCGCGCTCGGCTGCGGCATCACCGCGATCGCCGGCGGCCTGCTCGCCACCAACTATCCGTTCCACCCGTTCGTCGGCCTCGAATATGTCATCGTCATGTATGCCGGCGTCGTGCTCGGCGGCATGGGCAGCATCATCGGCGCGTTCTGGGGCGGCATGACGATCGGCCTCGTGCAGCAGATGTCGACGCTGATCCTGCCCACGCAGTTGCAGAACGCCGCGATCTTCGCCGTCTTCCTCCTCATCATCTTCTTCCGCCCGCAAGGCTTCTTCGGGCGCATGGTCGAGAGGACGTGACCATGCTCCGGATGCGCTCCTTTCTGCCTCCCCTGCTCTTCACGCTCGCCTATGCCGGGATCTCGCTCGGCGTCACCAACTCCTACTACCAGCTCATCCTGACGCTGGTGCCGGTGTGGGCGGTGTTCGGGCTGTCGTGGAACCTGCTCAGCGGCTACACCGGCCTGATCTCGTTCGGGCACGCCGCCTTCTTCGGGATCGGTGCTTACGCGACCGCGCTCGGCCAGATCTATTTCGACATCTCGCCCTGGCTGCTGATCCCGGTCGCCGCCATGCTCGGCGGCATCGCCGGGCTCTTGATCGGCTTTCCGACCTTCCGCCTCCAGGGCCACTACTTCGCGCTGGCGATGCTCGCCTACCCGCTCGCCATCCTCTACGTGTTCGAGTGGCTCGGCTTCCAGGAGGTGACGCTTCCGATCAAGCGCGATGCGCCGATTGCCTATATGCAGTTTGCCGATCCGCACCTCTACACCCTGCTCGGACTGGCGATCATGCTCGCCACCATCGTGCTGACCCAATGGATCGAGCGATCCCGCTTCGGCATGGCGCTGCTCGCGATCAAGCAGAACGAGGCCGCGGCCGAGGCAGCCGGCATCAACACGCTGGCCTGGAAGCTGCGCGCGATCACGCTGAGCGGGGCGATTGCCGCCGCCATCGGCGGCTTCTACGCGCAGGTGCTGCTGGTCGTGACGCCGCAATCGGTATTCGGCATGCTGGTCTCGGCGCAGGCGCTGACGGTTGCGATGTTCGGCGGCGTCGGCACGGTCTGGGGTCCGGTGATCGGCTCGGTGATCCTGATCCCCCTCGCCGAGATCCTGCACGCGGAGGCCGGTGCGCGTATCCCCGGCATTCAGGGCGTGATCTTCGGCATCGCCATCGTCTGTGTCATCCTGCTGGCTCCGGAAGGACTGTTCTGGAAGCTGCGCGATCTCCTGCGCAAGCGAAGTGTTTCCAAACCAGCCGCCGGCGAAACTCCGGAACCGGCGGTTGCCAACGTGACGGCCCTGAAGCCCACCGCGCGGCAACGCGCAGCCACCGGTGAGGTCGTGCTCGAAGTGCGCAACCTCTCGCGTTCCTTCGGTGGCCTCAAGGCGGTGCAGGACGTCAGCTTCAAGCTGCACAAGAACGAGATCCTCGGCATCATCGGACCCAACGGTGCCGGCAAGACCACGCTGTTCAACCTCCTCAACGGCTTCCTGAAGCCGAGCCAGGGCGAGGTCCTGATCGACGGCCGCAACATGTCCGGCCAGCGGCCGCACGTGATCTGCGAGGCCGGCATCGGCCGCACCTTCCAGGTGATGCGACCGTTCCTGCGCATGTCGATCCTCGACAACGTCGTGGTCGGCGCCTATGTGCGCGCGCGCTCCGACGATGAGGCCCGCAAGCTGGCCGCCGACGCGGTTGCCCGCGTCGGGCTCTCTGCCGTCGCGAACCGTGTCGCCGGCGAGCTCTCGACCAAGGAGCTG
>NZ_JALBHA010000693.1:0-2624 GCF_023006445.1 Bradyrhizobium sp. SHOUNA76 | reverse complement strand
CGGGTCTATGGTGCCGCCCTCGACAGCCTCGCGCCGAAGCCCGTGCTGGAGTTCGGACGCACCGACTACGGCTCGCAGCTTCGCGATGCCGCAGCTTTGGTGTCGCTTGCCAGCGAAGGCAACGCGCCGAAGGCGACGCTGACGCAGGCGGTGTCGCGGGTCGAGACCGCGCGCGGGCTGACGCCCTACACCTCCACGCAGGAGAATGCGTGGCTGGTGCTCGCCGCACGTGCGCTCGCCAAGGAGAACCTGTCCATGGAAGTGGACGGCCAGCCGGTCAAGACCGCGCTCTATCGCAGCTACAAGGCTGTGACGCTGGAGGGCAAGCCGCTGAAGATCACCAACACCGGCGATGCGCCGGTGCAGGCCGTGGTCTCGGTGTCGGGCTCGCCGGTGACGCCGGAGCCGGCGGCATCCAACGGCTTCAAGATCGAGCGCAATTACTTCACGCTCGACGGCAAGCCGGCCGACATCAGCAAGGTCAAGCAGAACCAGCGCTTCGCGGTGGTGCTGAAGATCACCGAGGCCAAGCCCGAATACGGCCACATCATGGTGTCCGACTATCTGCCCGCGGGCCTCGAGATCGACAACCCGAAGCTGGTGTCGTCGGGCGACAGTGGCACGCTGGACTGGATCGAGGACGGCGAGGAGCCTGAAGACACCGAGTTCCGTGACGATCGCTTCACCGCGGCAGTCGACCGTGCCTCGGACTCCAAGTCGGTCTTCACGGTCGCCTATATCGTGCGCGCCGTCTCGCCGGGCAAATACGTGCTGCCGCAGGCCTATGTCGAGGACATGTACAATCCCTCGCGCTACGGCCGCACCGGCACCGGCAACGTCGAGGTGCGGGCGGCGAAGTGAGTGGTGGGATGAGCGACGGTGATAACAGCTCTCGTCATTCCGGGGCGGCTCGAAGAGCCGAACTACGGCGCGCAATTGCGCGCCTGAGAATCTCGAGGTTCCGGGTCTGGTCCTCCGGACCATCCCGGAACGACGGCGGGAGAGAAGGGCGCACCATCATGCGTGTCCTCTCAGCCCTTGCACTCATCCTCATCCTCACCATCCTCGGCTTCGTCGGCTGGGTCTACTCGCTCGGTCCGCTGCCGCGTGACGAGGCCCGGAAAGTCTCGACCACCATCGTCGATCGCAACGGCAAGCTGCTGCGTGCCTATGCGATGGCGGATGGCCGCTGGCGCCTGCCGGTCGATGCCAGGTCCAACGTCGACCCGACCTATCTGAAACTGCTGCTGGCCTATGAGGACCAGCGCTTCTACGCCCATGACGGCATCGACCCGCTGGCGCTGGGCCGTGCCGCCTTGCAGCTTGCGACGCGCGGCCACATCGTCTCGGGCGGCTCGACGATCAGCATGCAGCTTGCCCGCCTGATGGAGCCGCGGCGGCAGCGCTCGCTCTATGCCAAGCTGCGGCAGATGGTGCGCGCGATCGAAATCGAGCGCAGCATGAGCAAGGAGCAGATCCTCGATCTCTATCTCGCGCTGGCGCCTTATGGCGGTAATCTCGAAGGCATCCGCGCCGCCTCAATCGGCTATCTCGGCAAGGAGCCGAAGCGCCTGTCCCTGGCCGAGGCCGCGCTGCTGGTCGCGCTGCCGCAATCGCCGGAAACGCGCCGGCTCGATCGCCATCCCGAAGCCGCGCGCAAGGCGCGCGACCGCGTGCTCGACCGCATGCTCGAGGAGCAAATGGTCAGCGCCGACGACGCGAGGCAGGCCAAGACCGTGCCCGTGCCAAAACTGCGCAAGCCGATGCCGATCCTGGCGCCGCATGCCTCCGACACCGCGCTGTCGACGGTCAAGGACACGCCGGTCATCAAGCTCACGCTCGACGCGAACTTGCAGAAGGTGCTGGAGCCGCTGGCGCGCGACCGCGCTCTTGCGCTCGGGCCGAACATCTCCGTCGGCATCATCGTGGTCGACAATGAGAGCGGGGACGTGCTCGCCCGCGTGGGTTCAGCCGATTATTTCGACGAGAGCCGGGCAGGGCAGGTCGACATGACCCGTGCGATCCGCTCGCCTGGCTCGACGCTGAAACCCTTCATCTACGGGCTCGCTTTCGAGGACGGCTTCGTTCATCCGGAAAGCCTGATCGACGATCGTCCCGTCCGCTTCGGCTCCTACGCGCCCGAGAATTTCGACATGACTTTCCAGGGCACGGTGCCGGTGAGGAAGGCGCTGCAATTGTCGCTGAACGTCCCGGCGATCGTGCTGCTCGACCGCGTCGGCTCCAGCCGGCTGGCCTCGCGGTTGCGGCAGGCCGGCGGCAATCTCGTGCTGCCCAAGGACGAAGCGCCCGGGCTTGCCATGGGGCTCGGCGGCGTCGGCGTGACGCTGCAGGATCTCGCCCAGCTCTACACGGGCTTTGCCCGCCTCGGCACCACCAAGACGCTGCGCGAGATCATGGCGGACAGGGACGACCGCGAACCGCTTCGGCTGCTGGATCAGGTCGCGGCATGGCAGGTCGGCAACGTGCTGCTGGGCACGCCGCCGCCTGAGAATGCCGCTCACAACCGCATCGCCTTCAAGACCGGGACCTCCTACGGCTATCGCGACGCGTGGTCGGTCGGGTTCGACGGCCGGATGACCATCGGCGTCTGGGTCGGCCGGCCC
>NZ_JALBHA010000692.1:0-2646 GCF_023006445.1 Bradyrhizobium sp. SHOUNA76 | reverse complement strand
AGCCCGAGCGCCGACGGCGCCTCCGACCAGGTGGTGACGCGCGGGCTGCAGCGGCCCGAGCTGAAGCTCTGGCGCACCGGCGTATCAAAACAGCTGCTCAGCCCGGCCGGCGCGGACAACAAGCTCAATCTGTTCCTGGTGCATCTGGAGCCCGGCGGCTCCACCGGCGACGAACTCTACACCCATGACGGCGAGGAAGCCGGCCTCGTGCTCGAAGGCGAGATGATGCTGACGGTGGACAGCGAGACGTGGTCGCTGAAGACCGGCGACAGTTTTCGCTTCGCCAGCCGCAGGCCGCACCGGTTTTCGAATCCGGCGGAAGACGCGAAGGCCGTGGTGCTGTGGGTGAATTGCGTGACGGGGGCGTAAACCTTCCCTCAACCCCGTCATCCTGAGGCGCGAGTGGCGCGTTGCGCCGCGCAGCTCACGCATCAGGGTGACGGCGATGGACTTGACGACGCGCGCCGCCTCCACATCGTCCTTGCGAGGAGCCTTTGCGACGAAGCAATCCAGACTGTCTCCGCGGAAAGACTCTGGATTGCTTCGCTGCGCTCGCAATGACGAGCGGTTAGAGCCTTACCCGAACCGGTGCTTGTACCGCTCCACCGTCAGCGCACTGACGTCGATGTCCGGCTTCCGCCCCGACAGCATATCCGCGAGCACGCGGCCGGAGCCGCAGGACATGGTCCAGCCGAGCGTGCCGTGGCCGGTGTTGAGGTGGAGGTTGGCGTATTGCGTCGGGCCGATCACGGGCGGACCGTCCGGCGTCATCGGGCGCAGGCCGCTCCAGAATGTCGCCTTGGCGAGATCGCCGCCGCGCGGGAACAGATCGGTCAGCGAATGATCGAGCGTGGCACGGCGCGCATCATAGAGCTTGTCCGAATAGCCGGAGATTTCGGCGGTGCCGCCGACACGGATGCGATCGCCCAATCGCGTGATCGCGACCTTGTAGCTCTCGTCCATCACGGTGGATTCCGGCGCGCCGGAAGCGTCCTTGATCGGCACCGTGATCGAATAGCCCTTCACCGGATAGACCGGCAGCGAAATGCCAAGCGGCGCGACCAGGCGCGACGACCAGCTCCCGAGTGCAAGGACGTAAGCGTCGGCCTGCAACGTGCCGGCACCCGTCACGACACCGCTGACACGCGCACCGTCGGTGACGATGCGGTCGATCGAGGTGTTGAACATGAAGCGCACGCCGAGCGCCTCGGCATGCTTGGCCAGCGCCTGTGTGAACATGTGGCAGTCGCCGGTCTCGTCCTGCGGCAAGCGAAGCCCACCGACGAACTTCTCCTTCACGCCTGATAGCGCCGGCTCCACCGCGATGCAGCCCTCGCGGCTCAGCACCTCGAAAGGTACGCCGTACTGCTTGAGCACGGCAATGTCTTCGGCCGTGCCGTCGAGCTGCGCCTGGTAGCGGAACAGCTGCAGCGTGCCCTGCGAGCGCTCGTCGTACTGAATGCCGATGTCGCGGCGCAGATCGCGCAAGGAATCGCGGCTGTATTCCGCAATCGGGATCATCCGGCTCTTGTTGACCGCGTAGCGCGCGCTGGTGCAGTTGCGCAGCATCTTGAGCAGCCAGACCCACATGACAGGATCGAGCTTCGGCCGGACCACCAGCGGGCCGTGCTTCATCAACAGCCACTTGACCGCCTTCACCGGCACGCCGGGGCCGGCCCATGGCGAGGAATAGCCGGGCGACACCTCGCCGGCATTGGCGAAGGAGGTCTCAAGCGCCGGCTCCGGCTGACGGTCGACGACCGTCACCTCGTGGCCTGCACGTGCGAGGTAGTAGGCAGAGGTGACGCCGATGACACCGCTGCCGAGGATCAAGACTTTCACGCTTCGTCAAACTCCCGCGGCATCACGCTCGCCGCTGCAAGGAAACAACTCGCAACGGCGAGAGCAATTATCAGGCCACCCGCTTGATGGCGTCGCCAAGAATCGAGACGATGTCGTCGATGTGGCTCTTCTCGACGATCAGCGGCGGCGACAGCGCGAAGGAATCGCCGCTCATGCGGAAGTACAGCCCGCGATTGAAGCAGTCGACCATGACGTCGTAGCCACGCGCACCGACCGCACCGTCACGCGGCGACAGCTCCACCGCGCCCATCAGGCCGCAATTGCGGATGTCGATGACGTTCGGCAGGCCCTTGAGCGAATGCAGCGCATCGCGCCAATATTCGGCAATCGACGAACCGCGCGTCAGCAGGCCTTCGTCCTTGTAGATGTCGAGCGTCGCGATGCCGGCGGCGCAGGCGGTCGGGTGCGCCGAATAGGTGTAGCCGTGAAACAGCTCCATCACGTTTTCCGGGCCGATCATCATGGCGTCGTGCACCTTGCGGTGTGCGAACACCGCGCCGCAGGGGATGGTGCCGTTGGTGATGCCCTTGGCCGTCGTCATCATATCAGGCGTGACGCCGAAGAAGTCGGCGGCGAACGGCGTGCCGAGGCGGCCGAAGCCGGTGATGACCTCGTCGAAGATCAACAGGATGCCGTGCTTGTCGCAGATCTCGCGCAGGCGCTGCAGATAGCCCTTCGGCGGCGGCAGCACCGCGGTCGAACCCGGCACCGGCTCGACGATGACGGCGGCGATGGTCTCGGCACCGTGCAGGGCCACCAGCCGCTCGAGTTCGTCGGCGAGCT
>NZ_JALBHA010000691.1:0-2649 GCF_023006445.1 Bradyrhizobium sp. SHOUNA76 | reverse complement strand
CTCGGGATCGGGCGGCAGCGGGATGTATTCCTTGGCGCCGGCGTGGATCGCGGCGACCGCGGCGCGGGCGTCGTTGGTGATGCCGCAGGCCACGATCGGGGCATGGATGTGCTCGGCTTCGAGCCGCATCACGAGGTCGCGGATGTCGAGGGCGACGTCGACCAGCAGGAGGTCGGCGCCCTTGCCGCCGCGCAGCACGCGCATGGCCTGCTCGTGATCCTCGGCATGGGTCACGGTGGCGCCGTTGTCCATCGCGATCTTGGTGGCGGTGGTGAGCTGGCCCTTCAATGTGCCAACGATGAGAAGCCGCATGTCAGTCTCCTGTCCGTCTGGTCGCGCTGCCGCGCGTCATTCCTTGCAGTCGCAATAGCTAGCTGCGTTCGGTCTTGATGATTTCGGTCATGGTCACGCCGAGCTTGTCCTCGACCAGGACGACTTCGCCGCGGGCGACCAGCTTGTTGTTGACGTAGATGTCGATGGCTTCGCCCACGCGCCGGTCGAGCTCGAGCACGGTGCCGGGCCCGAGCTTCAGGAGCTCGCTGACGTCCATCTTGGAGCGGCCGAGCACCGCCGAGACCTGCACGGGAACGTCGAACACGGCCTCGAGATCGGCGGCGGCACGCGCCGCATATTCGTCCTCGCTGTAGCCGACGTCCGTGCCGGTGGGCGGCATCGGGCCGTTGAGATCGGGCAGCGGGACCTGTCCGTCGGTGTCGCTCATGGGTTAACTCCCCCTGCGGGACGCGACATAGCGTCCGACCATTTCGTCGATCTTGGCCGCGATGGCGCCGCGCTCGAGCACGACGCCGCCATCGGCCCATTCGATCCGGCAGTCGCCGGTCGCAATCTCCGGCTCGGCCAGGATCACCAGCCGTCCTTCGAAGCCGCTCTGCTTGGCGAGCCGCTCGATCTTCTCGCGTGCGCTGTCGTAGAGCGCGTCGTTGACGCGGACCACCAGATGCGGCGTCGCGACCAGATGCGAGAAGCAGTCCTTGACCAGCGCGACGATCTCGCCCAGCGGCTCGGCGGCGACGAGGTCGGCGCACAATTTGCGCGCGACCGCCACCGCGACGTCGACCGCCTCGGTCTCCATCTTCGATTCGATGTTGCCGATGCCGGACGCGATGCCGCGGATGCCGATGTTGATCTCTTCCATGGCCAGCGCGACGCGGCGGTCGCTCTCGGCCTTGGCCTCCAGCTGGCCGGCGGCAAAGCCGTCCTGATAGGCGCGCGCCTCGGCTTCGGCGATCTTCTGGGCGATCTCCGTGGCGGTCGCGGCCTTCTCCCGCGTCGCCCGCTCGGGCGCCGCGAAGTCGGTATCGAACAGGAATTTTGCCGGAGCGGCCATCAGTACACCAGTTCGTCGTCGGCGCGGTTCTTGGTCAGCATGATCTCGCCCTTGGCGGCGAGATCCTTGGCGAGGTTGACCAGCAGCGCCTGGGCCTCGTCGACGTCGCGCAGCCGGACCGGGCCCATCGCCGCCATGTCGTCCTGGAGCATCTTGGCCGCGCGCGAGGACATGTTGCCGAAGAAGAAGTTGCGGACGTCCTCGTTGGCGCTCTTGAGCGCGACGCCGAGCTTGTCCTTGTCGACGTTGCGCATCAGGGTCTGGGCCGATCCGGAATCGAGCTTCACGAGGTCGTCGAAGGTGAACATCAGCGCCTTGATGCGCTCGGCCGATTCGCGGTTGTCCTCTTCCAGCGAGGTGATGAAGCGAGTTTCGGTCTGGCGGTCGAAATTGTTGAAGATTTCAGCCATCACCTCGTGGGCGTCGCGGCGGCGGGTCTGGGACAGATTGGACATGAATTCGGTGCGCAGCGTCTTCTCCACGCTCTCGATCACCTCCTTCTGCACCGCTTCCATCTTCAGCATGCGGTTGACGACGTCGAGCGCGAGCTCCTCGGGGAAGATGCCGAGCACGCGCGCGGCGTGCTCCGGCTTCAGCTTCGACAGCACGACCGCGATGGTTTGTGGATATTCGTTCTTGAGGTAGTTGGCGAGGACCTCTTCCTGCACGTTGGAGAGCTTCTCCCACATGTTGCGCCCGGCAGGGCCGCGGATCTCGTCCATGATGCCGTTGACACGCTCCGGCGGCAGGTATTGCTGCAGCAGCCGCTCGGTGGCGTCGAAATTGCCCATCAGCGCGCCGGAGGCCGACATGCGCGAGACGAATTCGAGCAGCATGTCCTCGACCGTATCGACCTCGACGGTGCCGAGCGTCGACATCTCCAGCGAGAGCTGGCGCACCTCGTCGTCGTCGAGCATCGACCAGATCTTGCCCCCATACTGCTCGCCCAGCGCGAGCATCAGGATCGCGGCGCGCTTGGGTCCCGTCACTGCCTCGGTCTGGGCGCCCGCGCGGCTGCCGGCACGCTGGCCGAGCGTGGAGATCACGCTGGTGATGTCGTTCGAGTTGGCGTTTTGCAGACTGGCGGCCATGTCAGATCACTTCTTGATTCACTGGCTGGGATTCTTGATTCGGATTACTTGGTTGGTTCGGTCAGCCACTGGCGGATGATGGCGACGGTTTCGTTGGGGTTGCGCTCGGCGAGCTCGCCGACGCGATGAACGGACTGGGCGTGGACCTGGCCCTGGATGGTGGCGACGTCGATCGCGCTGGCGGCGCCGCTTGGCAGCAGCGGCTGGGCG
>NZ_JALBHA010000690.1:0-2656 GCF_023006445.1 Bradyrhizobium sp. SHOUNA76 | reverse complement strand
GATCAGCGGCTCGGCGACGACGTCGATGGTGGCCACGCGCGGCACCGCACGCAGGAACTGGCTGACATAGCCGATGGTGGAACGGCGGACGTTGAGCACCTGGCGCGGCTCGGCGGCGGCGAGATCGATCAGCCCGCCGCGATGGCGGATGCCGATGCGGCCGCTATCGCAGCGGTAGTTGCCGAAGATCATCTTCAGGATCGACGATTTGCCGGCGCCCGACGGCCCGGACAGCACGACGCACTCGCCGGGATCGACATGGAAGGTCACGCCGCTGACAACGGGCAGCTCGATGCCGCCCTGCAGGTGCATCGTAAAAGTCTTCTTGGCATCGGCGATATCGATCATGGCGGTCATTGAAATGCTCATGGCGGCAGAATCGAGGAGACGAGGAGTTGCGTATAGGGCTCGCGGGGATCGTCGAGCACCTGGTCGGTGAGACCGGTCTCGATGACCCGGCCGCCCTTCATCACCATCACGCGATGCGACAACAGGCGCGCCACCGCGAGATCGTGGGTGACGATGATGACCGCGAGATGCAGCTCGGCGACGAGGCCGCGCAGGAGGTCGAGCAGGCGGGCCTGCACGGAGACGTCGAGGCCGCCGGTCGGCTCGTCCATGAACACCAGCCGCGGCTCGGTGACGAGATTGCGGGCGATCTGGAGCCGCTGACGCATGCCGCCGGAATAGGTGCGCGGCGCATCGTCGATGCGTGCGACGTCGATCTCGACGCGCGTGAGCCAGTCCGACGCGGTGTCGCGGATGCGGCCATAGTGATTCCATCCCACAGCCATTAGCCGCTCGCCGACATTGGCGCCGGCCGAGACCGCCATGCGCAGGCCCTGGGCGGGATCCTGATGCACGAAGCCCCAGTCGGTCCGGTACAGGAAGCGCCGCTCGGCTTCGCCCAGCGAGGCAAGGTCGCGAGCGACACCATCGCGCATCCGATAGGACACATGGCCTCCGCTGGCCGCCAGCTGGCCCGACAGCAGCTGCAGCAGCGTCGACTTGCCCGAGCCGGACTCGCCGACGATCGCCAGCACCTCGCCGGGATAGAGCGAGAACGAGACGTCGCGGCAGGCGGCGATGCGGCCGAAGGATTTGCTGAGAGATCTTGCGACCAGCAGCGGCTGGTCGTTTTCAAGGGTATCGAGATCAGCCATGCGAGCCCGCCTTCTCCTTGTATGGCGCGGCGCCGAGGCTGCCGTGATGGCCGGCGGCCTGGCGGCCCTCGCAATAATCGGTGTCCGAGCAGACGAACATGCGGCCGCCCTTGTCGTCGGTGACGATCTCGTCGAGATAGGAATTCTCCGCAGCGCACAGCGCGCAGGGCGCGTTGAAGCGATAGGGCTCGAACGGGTGATCCTCGAAATCGAGCGACACCACTTGCGTATAGGGCGGGATCGCGTAGATGCGCTTCTCGCGGCCGGCGCCGAACAATTGCAGCGCCGGGCAATTGTCCATCTTGGGATTGTCGAATTTCGGCGTCGGCGACGGGTCCATCACGTAGCGCGCGTTCACCTTCACCGGATAGGCGTAGGCGGTGGCGATGTGGCCGAAGCGGGCGATGTCCTCATAGAGCTTCACATGCATCAGGCCGTATTCGGCGAGCGCGTGCATGCGCCGCGTCTCGGTCTCGCGGGGCTCGAGGAACCGCAACGGTTCCGGGATCGGCACCTGATAGACCAGCACCTGATTTTCGTGCAGCGTCGTCTCCGGGATGCGGTGACGCGTCTGGATCACGGTTGCATCATCAGTCGCCGTCGTGGTGGCGACTCCGGCGGTCTTGGCAAAGAATTTGCGGATCGAGATCGCGTTGGTGGTGTCGTCGGATCCCTGGTCGATCACCTTCAGCACGTCGGAGGGACCGAGGATCGCCGCCGTCACCTGCACGCCGCCGGTGCCCCAGCCATAGGGCATCGGCATTTCGCGGCTGGCGAATGGCACCTGATAGCCGGGAATCGCGATCGCCTTCAGGATCGCACGGCGGATCATCCGCTTGGTCTGCTCGTCGAGATAGGCAAAGTTGTAGGCGGGCGCGTTCATTCCGCGGCCTCCTTCATGGCATCGGGCGCTTGGGCCTCCGCGAACTCGTGACGCAGCTTGCGCAAAAGACCGAGCTCGGACTGGAAGTCGACATAGTGCGGCAGCTTCAGATGCTCGACGAAGCCGGTCGCCTGAACGTTGTCCGAATGCGACATCACGAATTCCTCGTCCTGCGCCGGTGCACGCACCTCCTCGCCGAGCTCGCGGGCGCGGAGCGCACGATCGACCAGCGCCATCGACATGGTCTTGCGCTCGCTCTGGCCGAAGGCGAGGCCATAGCCGCGGGTGAAGCACGGCGCTTCCGTCGCAGAGCCCTTGAACTGATTGACCATCTGGCACTCGGTGAGTTCGATCGAGCCCAACGGCACCGCGAAGCCGGCGTCTTCCGCGACGAATTCCACCTCGACCTCGCCGAAGCGAATCTCGCCGGCGAAAGGGTGGTTGCGGCCGTAGCCGCGCTGGGTGGAGTAGCCCATCGCCAGCAAGAACCCTTCGTCACCGCGCGCGAGATTCTGCAGGCGCAGGTCGCGGTCGGCCGGGAAGTTCAGCGGCTCGCGGGTGAGATCGCCGACGCTGGCGCCGTCTTCGGCCTGCGGCGAGGGCTCGATCA
>NZ_JALBHA010000068.1:0-18854 GCF_023006445.1 Bradyrhizobium sp. SHOUNA76 | reverse complement strand
AACGACGCGCCGGCGCTGGCGGCGGCCGAAGTCGGCATCGCCATGGGCACCGGCACGGATGTGGCGATGGAGAGCGCGGGCGTGACGCTGCTCAAGGGCGACCTCGTGGGCATCGTCCGCGCGCGAAAGCTGTCGCAGGCGACCATGAGCAACATCCGCCAGAACCTGTTCTTCGCCTTCATCTACAATGCCGCCGGCATCCCGATCGCCGCCGGCATCCTCTATCCGACCTTCGGCGTCCTGCTGTCGCCGATCATCGCGGCAGCGGCGATGGCGCTGTCCTCGGTGAGCGTGGTCGGGAATGCGCTGCGCCTGCGTGCAACGCGGCTGTGAAGACACTGCGTAGACCGCATGGAGCGCAAGCGAAATCCGGGTTCTGCTAACAAATCGAGACTGTCCCGGATTGCGCTTCGCTCCATCCGGGCTACGGTTCACGGAATATAGGCGGGACGCAGAGAGGGCCTGATGCAGCGAATTACGATCACGATCGAGGACGATCTCTTGGCGGAGATTGACGCGGCGGCGGAAGCACGCGGCTATCAGAACCGCTCCGAGATCATCCGCGATCTCGCCCGCGCCGGCCTGCAGCAGAGCACCGAGGACACCGCGCAGACCGGCGCCTGCGTCGCCGGCCTCGTCTATGTCTACGACCACGCCGCCCGCGATCTCTCCAAGCGCCTGGTGCAGGAATTCCACGGCCATCACGACCTCGCGCTGGCGACCCTGCATGTCCATCTCGACGACAACAATTGCATGGAGATGACCGCGCTGCGGGGCGATGCCGCCGAGGTCCGGCATTTCGCCGACCACATCATCGCCGAACGCGGCGTGCGCTACGGCCGCGTGGTGATGATCCCGACAGGGGAAGGCAAGCAGGCAAAGGGGCGCAAGCACGGGCATCGGCATGGGTAGCTGAGGGCTGAACCGACGGTGCGAACCCCTTGTGGGTGAGCGGCTCCATCCGCTGGATCAATCTCGTAGGGTGGGCAAAGGCGCACTTGCGCCGTGCCCACCATCAATCGAAAACCGCGACAGAAGCCGTGGGCACGCTACGCTTTGCCCACTCTACGATACTGTGGTCGGGACAAAGGAAGCAGGCCGTAGCTGCCCTCCCTTGCCGAAACCGCCGTGCATCTCTACCTCTCGCGGGTCGTTTCGTGAAAGGGCCCCACCATGCTGGATGCCGCCATCAAGGCGCTGTCGCAAATGATCTCGCCGCCGATGCGCTCGATCCTGTGGCGGTCGATCGGGCTTGCGCTCGTGCTGATCACCGTGCTGGCGATCGGCTTGCAGCGGCTCTTGAGCTGGTTTGCGACCTCCGGTGAGGTCTGGCTGGAAGGGCTGCTGGGACCGGGCTGGCATACATCGCTCGAAATCCTGTCCTGGATCGTCTCGATCGCCGCGGGCCTCGGTGTCGTGTTCGGCGGCGTCTTCCTGATGCCCGCGATCACTTCGGTGGTGGCCAGCCTGTTCGTCGACGACGTCGCCGACATCGTCGAGCGCGAGCACTATCCGGCCGAGCAGCCAGGCCGCGCGCTGCCGTTCAGCCAGGCCATCTTCGAGGGCATCAAGACCGCGCTGCTGACGATCCTCGTCTATCTGATCGCGCTGCCGCTGGTACTGTTCGCCGGCGCCGGCTTCCTGGTCTTCTTCCTCGCCGCCGCCTGGCTGCTCGGTCGTGAATATTTCGAGCTGGCCGCGATGCGTTTCCGCTCGCCGGAAGAGGCCAAGGCGATGCGACGCGACAACGCCGCCACCATCTTCACCGCCGGCCTGTTCATCGCCGCCTTCGTCTCGATCCCGATCGTCAATCTGGCGACGCCGATCTTCGGCATGGCTTTCATGGTCCACATGCACAAGCGGCTATCAGGCCCGCGGCCCGAGCTGATCGAGCCCGCGCGGCAGATGCGGTGATGGCGCCGTCGCTCAGACCGTCTTCTCCGGCCATCGGCAGAGATCGTTGATCAGGCAGACCTCGCAGCGCGGCGTGCGGGCGAGGCAAGTATAGCGGCCGTGCAGGATCAGCCAATGATGGGCGTGCAGCATGAACTCCGCGGGGATCACCTTTTCGAGACCGAGTTCGACTTCCAGCGGCGTCTTGCCGGGCGCTAGTCCCGTGCGGTTGCCGACACGGAACACATGCGTGTCGACCGCCATGGTGTGTTCGCCGAAGGCCATGTTGAGCACGACGTTGGCGGTCTTGCGGCCGGCGCCGGGCAACGACTCGATCTCGGCGCGCGTGCGCGGCACCTCGCCGCCGAATTCGCTGATCACCTTTGCCGACAGCGCGATGACGTTTCTGGCCTTGGTTCGGTAGAGCCCGATGGTCTTGATGTAGTCGCGCAACCGCTCCTCGCCGAGGTCGAGCATCTTCTGCGGCGTGTCCGCGACTTCGAACAACGCACGCGTCGCCTTGTTGACGCCGGCATCGGTGGCCTGCGCCGACAGCACCACGGCCACCAGCAGCGTGAACGGATTGACGTGCTCGAGCTCGCCCTTCGGCTCCGGGTTGGCTTTGCGGAAACGGCTGAAGACTTCGTGAACCTCAGCGGGCGTCCAGGGTCTGATAGCCCTAAGCGACTTCCTGGCGGGGGCCGATTTCTTAGCGGGCTTGGGCTTCGCGACGGCCGCCTCTGCCTTGTCGTTGGGCACGGGCGCTTTGCGCGGCGTCGGCTTGCGGGTGATTTTCGCCATGATCGGGATATACTGAGGGACGATGAGCACAGGCAACGAAATTGAGCGGGAGCAATCTGAAAGCGAGGACGAGCCTCAGATCTTCTCCGCGCTGCTGACGCCGCACCGCTCGCTCGACCGCACCGGCTTCCTCGCCGTGATGCTGTTCCTGAGCGTGGTGAGCTTTGCCACTGGTCTCGCTTTCCTGTTGAAGGGCGCCTGGCCGGTGCTCGGTTTCTTCGGCATCGACGTGCTGGTGATCTGGTGGGCCTTCCGGGTCAATTTCCGCACCGCGCGGGCACGCGAGGAGATCACGGTCACGACCTCCGAGTTGCGCGTGCGCCGGATCAGCCATCGCGGCCAGGTCGCCGAATGGACGTTCAATCCGCTCTGGGTCCGCCTCGACATGGAGGTCGACGAGGACTTTGGCATCGAGCATCTCTATCTGATCTCGCGCGGCCACCAGATCCAGATCGCCCGCTTCCTGGGGCCAGAGGAAAAAGCAAGTTTTTACAAAGGCTTGGTTGAAGCACTCAACGCCGCCAAGCGCGGTCCGACCTACAACCCGATCAGCTGATTTCACGTCGGAAATCGGGTGGTTTCCCACCCGTCCCTCCCCTACATTTCCGGTCATGATGACACTCGCCATACATGACCAGCGCCTGACCAAGCCGGGCCCCCAGAACGCCGCGTTGCGTGACTATGATTCGGTCCGCCGGGCGATCGCCTTCATCTCGGAGAACTGGCGCGCGCAGCCGACCATCGAGGCGATGGCGGATGCCGCCGGCGTCACGCCGGATGAGCTGCACCATCTGTTCCGCCGCTGGGCCTCGATCACACCAAAGGCCTTCATGCAGGCGCTGACGCTCGATCACGCCAAGGGATTGCTACGGGACTCCGCGAGCATTCTCGACGCCGCGCTCGATTCCGGCCTGTCAGGCCCGGGGCGGCTGCACGATCTCTTCGTCACCCATGAAGCGATGTCGCCGGGCGAATGGAAGAACGGTGGCGCCGGCCTGACCTTGCGCTACGGCTTTCACCCCTCGCCGTTCGGCACAGCGATCGTGATCGCCACCGATCGCGGCCTGTCAGGCCTTGCCTTCGCCGACCACGGCGACGAGAAGGTTGCGCTCGCCGACATGACGCGGCGCTGGCCGAACGCGATCTATGTCGAGGATCACGAGGGCACGGCCCCGCTCGCTGCGCGCATCTTCGACACCAGACTTTGGCGGCCGGACCAGCCGCTGCGCGTGGTCATGATCGGCACCGATTTCGAGGTGCGGGTGTGGGAGACGCTGTTGAAGATCCCGATGGGGCGCGCGGTGTCCTATTCCGACATCGCCTGCAACATCAACAGCCCGAAGGCCTCGCGCGCCGTCGGCGCCGCGGTCGGCAAGAACCCGGTCTCGTTCGTCGTTCCCTGCCACCGCGCGCTCGGCAAGAGCGGCACGCTCACCGGCTATCACTGGGGCATCACCCGCAAGCAGGCGATGCTGGGCTGGGAAGCCGGGCAGCTGGGGATGCAGTAGGAGCTGCAAGCACACTGCCGTAGGGTGGGCAAAGGCGCAGAGCGCCGTGCCCACCATCTTTCTGAAACCACCGACATATCGTGGGCACGCTTCGCTTTGCCCACCCTACGGCATCGCGCATGCGGCGAAGAAAATTCAGCCCGCCAGATCCAGCTTCGAGGCCACGGTCGAATCTGCGTTGAGCCGGTAAATGATCGGCACACCCGTCGCGAGCTCGCGCTTCAGAATGCCTTCGGGCGAGAGCTTTTCCAGCACCATGATCAGCGCGCGCAGTGAGTTGCCGTGGGCGGCGACCAGCGTGCGCTTGCCGTTGAGCACGCCGGGCAGAATCTCCTGCACATAGTACGGCAGCGCGCGCGCCAGCGTGTCCTTCAGACTCTCGCCGCCGGGCGGCGGCACGTCGTAGGAGCGGCGCCAGATCAGCACCTGGTCCTCGCCCCATTTCTTGCGGGCGTCATCCTTGTTGAGGCCGGAGAGATCGCCATAGTCGCGCTCGTTCAGCGCGAGGTTCTTCATCGTCGGCAGGCCTTTCTGGTCGAGCTCGCCGAGGATGAGGTCGAGCGTGTGCTGCGCGCGCGTGAGCACCGACGTATAGGCGACGTCGAACACGAGGCCCTGCGCCTTCAGCTTGCGGCCGGCTTCCGTGGCTTCCTTCACGCCGAGCTCGGTGAGGTCGGGGTCCTTCCAACCCGTGAACAGGTTCTTCAGATTCCATTCGCTCTGGCCGTGACGCACGAGCACGAGAAGACGTTCGCTCATTGACTGCTTTCCGTTACGGTTGTTGTTTGAGCATGATCTTCTCGGAAAACCGCTTCACACTTTTCCGGATCATGCTCTGGTTCAGATGTCGGAGAGGCCGAGCACGTCGGCCATGGAGTAGTGACCCGGCTTCTTGCCGTGCGCCCACAACGCCGCCTTCAGCGCGCCATGGGCGAACAGCATGCGGTCCTCGGCCTGATGCGACAGCGTCAGGCGCTCGAACGGGCCGAGGAAGGTCACGCTGTGGTCGCCGGCGACGGTGCCGCCGCGCAACGAGGCGAAACCGATATTGCCCGGCCTGCGCGCTCCGGTGATGCCGTCACGGCCGCGCTCGGAATGGTCATCGAGGGTGACGCCGCGGCCGCTGGCGGCGGCCTGGCCCAGCATCAGCGCAGTGCCCGAGGGTGCGTCGACCTTCATGCGATGATGGGTTTCGACGATCTCGATATCGAAGGTTTCATCGAGCGCCTTGGCGACGCGCTTGACCACCGCGGCCAGCAGATTGACGCCGAGGCTCATATTGCCCGATTGCACCACGACGGCGCGATTGGTGACGCTCTTGATCACGGCATTGTCGGAGCCCGACAGCCCGGTGGTGCCGACGACATGGACGATGCCCCGCTCGGCCGCGATTGCGACATTGGCGATGGTCGCGGCCGGTACGGTGAAATCGAGGATGCCGTCGGCCTCCTTCGACATCGCCCAGAGATCGGCCGACAGCTTGATGCCGTTGGCGGGCAGGCCTGCAAGCACGCCGGCATCCTTGCCGAGCAGCTCGGAGCCCGGCGCCTCCAGCGCGCCGGCCAGCACCGCACCTTTGCTCTCGGCAATCGCCCGCACCAGCGCGCGGCCCATCCGGCCGCCGGCTCCAGCAACAATCAAGCGCATGTCGGACATGGTGTGATCCTCTTCGGAGCCGTTGTAGCGGGGGGAGGCAGTTCCGGCAACCGAGGGGGATCAGGCGGCGACATTCACCGTCATTCCGGGATGGTCCGAAGGACCAGACCCGGAATCTCGAGATTCCGGGTTCGGCTCTGCGAGCCGCCCCGGAATGACGGTGTCCGTCAGTTGTCCGACGGCTGCGGGCCGTCATAGCCCTCGATGATGATGAGGTCGGCGACCGAGTGCGGCTGACGCACCTTGATGTTGGCCTGGTATTCGGGCGAATTGTAACAGGCGATCGCGGTCTCGTAGTCCGGGAATTCGATCACGACGTTGCGGGTGCGGCTGGCGCCTTCGACGGTGGTGAACTTGCCGGCGCGGACGACGAAGCGGCCGCCCCATTTCCTGAAGATCGGACCGTTGGCGACGGCATAGGGCTTGTAGCCTTCGTCACTGCTCACATCGACGCGCCCGATCCAGTAGCCCTTTGCCATTGTTCTTCTCCCTGTTGTTGCTCAACCGAGCGCTTGCGCGATCTCGGCCTGGATGGCTTCCGCAATCGCCTTCGGGTCGGCGGCTTCGACGATCGGCCGTCCGACGACGAGATAATCGGCGCCGGCGGCGATGGCGCGGCCCGGCGTCATGATGCGCTTCTGGTCGCCGGTCGCCGAACCGACCGGCCGGATGCCCGGTGTGACGAGATGCATCTGGTGGCCGACGATTTTACGCAAGGCTCCAACTTCCTCCGGCGACGACACCAGTCCGTCGATGCCAAGCACCTGCGCCTGCTGCGCGCGCGCCTCGACCAGCTCGGATACGCCGAGCCGATAGCCGGCCGCATGCAGATCGTCCTCGTTATAGGAGGTCAGCACTGTGACGGCGAGAATCCTCAGGCTCGAATTGCCGCGGCCTTCGACCGCGCCCTTCATGGTCTGTGGGTAGGCGTGCACGGTGAGGAATGTGGCGCCAAGCCTGGTGATGCTCTCGACGCCTTGCGTCACGGTGTTGCCGATGTCGTGCAGCTTGAGATCGAGAAAGACCTTCTTGCCCTTGTCGGCGAGCTTGCCGACCAGCGGCAATCCGCCGGCATAAGCAAGCCGGTAACCGATCTTGTAGAAGGTGACGCTGTCGCCGAGACGGTTGATCGTCGCCTCCGCGGCATCGACGCTGGGCAGATCGAGCGCGACGATCAGGCGGTCCTTGGGGGCGATCTCGGCTGGAGTCATGTCACCTCACATCATGCGTTGGGAAATGTCGATCAACTGCCGCACCAGCTCCTTCAACGCGGCGATATCACCCTCGTTCTTGAGCCTGTCCATATCGTCATAGGCCTGGTCGGCAAAGGCGAGGGTGAGCTGGCTGGCAATCACATTGGCGTGGCAGGAGGTCAGGATCAGCCGTAACGCCTGGAGCGCGCGGGCGGCACCTAACCGGCTCTGCGAGGCGCCGGCGAGCGCGAAGGCACGGTTGCGGAAGACCTCGCCGCGCGCCTCGTGCAGCTCGTGCACGCGGCTGACCCAGTCGATCGCGTTCTTGAGAAGCGGCGGCACCGAGGCGTTGTATTCAGGCGAGACGATCAGGACACCATGATGCGCGCCCATCATGCGCTTGAGATTGATCGCGTGCTTGGGCACGCCGGATTTGGCCTGGAGATCGCCGTCATAGATCGGCAGCGGGAAATCGGCGAGTGAGATACGGGTGACATCCACGCCGGCCTGGGCGAATTCATGGGCGGCGACCGCCGCCAGCTTCGCATTGTGCGAACCAGTACGCAGCGAGCCGGGAATGATCAGGATTTTGGGTGCGGACATCCGCTTCCATGCGTTCGGCGAAACCAACCCGCCGCGCAAAGAACCAAGCCGGCGGAATTAGTGCTTGCGATACACCCAGACGCGGGCCGGCGGAAGGTTCATCCAGATCCGTTCCGAAGCCTCTGTGGACACGCCGGGCAGCGATTTCGGGATCGGCGGCACCACCGCATAGGTGAACTGGACGAAGGGCGCTCCGGGCGCGAGCGCCGTGAAGGCGTCGCGGATCAGCCGCAGCCGCGTCAGCATCGGTTTTGTCACGAGCGGCAGGCCCGAGACGACCGCGGAGGCCGGCGCGCTCAGCACGTTCCAGAGCGTGTCACGGAGGCGATAGGCATCGCCCTGCACCACCTTGGCCTGCGGATAGCGGTCGCGCAGCAGCGCGCAGAAGCCGGGATTGTATTCGACGAGGACGAGACGCTTCTGATCGACACCGCGCTCGACCAGGGCCGAGGTGATGGCGCCGGTCCCGGGCCCGAGCTCGACCACAGGCGCGTCCGAATCGACATCGACGTAATGGGCCATGGTCCGGGCCAAAAGCTTGCCCGACGGCATCACGGCGCCCATGTGCAGGGGCTTTTCGATCCATGATCTGAGGAAGCGCACCTCGTCATCGAGACGAGGCTTCTTCAACGCACGCGCGGACGATGGCAATGGCATGTCAGGACCGGACGGGACCGCGGGACCGCGGCGTGTCAGAAAATGGTCATAAAGACGTATAGGCCGAAGGCGGTACGGTCAAGCCGAGTCAACTCGCCCGATTACCGAAGAAATCCTTGACCTTGGCGAAGAAGCCCTCGGATTCCGGCTGGGTGTTGCCGCTTGACAGCTTTTCGAACTCGGCCAGCAGCTCCTGCTGCTTCTTGGTGAGGTTCTGCGGCGTCTCGACCACGACCTGAACATACATGTCGCCCATCTGGCGCGAGCGCAGCACCGGCATGCCTTTTGATGCAATGCGGAATCGGCGGTTGGACTGGGTCCCGGCCGGCACCTTCACCTTGGCCTTGCTCTTCTCGATGGTCGGCACCTCGAATTCGCCGCCGAGGGCGGCCGTCACCATCGAGATCGGCACACGGCAATGCAGATCGGCGCCGTCGCGCTGGAAGAACTGGTGCTGGGCCAGCGACAGGAAGATGTAGAGGTCGCCAGGCGGACCGCCGCGGACCCCCGCCTCACCCTCACCGGCGAGCCTGATCCTGGTGCCGTCCTCGACACCCGGGGGAATGTTGACCGAAAGATTCCGCTCGCGGGTGACGCGACCCTGGCCCGAGCAGGACGGGCAGGCATCCTCGATCATCTGGCCGCGGCCCTGGCAGCCCGGACAGGTCCGCTCGAGTGTGAAGAAGCCCTGCGACTGACGCACGCGGCCGGCGCCGCCGCAGGTCGAACAGGTCTTGGGCTTGGTTCCGGCCTTGGCGCCGATGCCCGAGCAGGCCTCGCAGGTGACCGAGACCGGAATCTCGATCTGCGCGGTCTTGCCGCCAAAGGCTTCCTCGAGCGTGATTTCCATGTTGTAGCGCAGGTCGGCACCGCGCTCGCGACCGCCGCGACCGCGCTGCCCGGCCATACCGAACAGATCTTCGAAAATGTCGGAGAAAGAGGAGGCGAAACCCGCGCCGAAGCCGGCACCACCACTGCCGCCCTGCTCGAAAGCGGCATGACCGTAACGGTCATAGGCGGCGCGCTTGTCCTTGTCCTTGAGGACCTCGTAGGCTTCGTTGAGTTCCTTGAATTTGACCTCGCTGGTCTCATCCCCCGGATTGCGGTCGGGATGAAATTTCATGGCGAGCTTGCGGAACGACGACTTCAGCTTGCCTTCGTCGGCATCGCGTTCGACCTCGAGGGTCTCGTAGTAGCAGCGCTTGGTGGACGTGGACATGTCGGACTCGGTCTATCCAATCGCGATTCAAGTCGGAGCGAAACAACGTCGCCACGCGACAATATAGGCGGCCTTCCGCCCGGCGGCAGAGGGCTGCATGGCAACGTTCAGCATAACGGCTGGGAATTGATTGATCGTAACGGGCACTCGTCCCGTCGAGCCCAACACGACGGCCTCCCCCGTAAGGGAGGAGGCCGGTAGCGCGTGTGGGGTCCAAGCCGTCCGCATCGTCACCCTCTCGGGGCTCAGGCGGACTTCTTGTTGTTCTTGTCGTCGTCGACCTCGGTGAATTCCGCATCGACGACGTCGTCCTTGGCCGCGTCCTTCTTGGCGTCGGCCTCGGCCTGCTGCTTGTACATGGCCTCGCCGAGCTTCATCGACGCCTGGGCCAGCGTTTGGGTCTTGGCCTTGATCGCCTCGGCATCGTCGCCCTTCAGCGCTTCCTTGAGGTCGCCGACGGCGTCCTCGATGGCGCGGCGCTCGGTCTCGCCGACCTTCGAACCGTGCTCGGCCAAAGCCTTCTCGGTCGAATGCACCAGACCATCCGCCTCGTTCTTGGCGGTCACGGCCTCGCGACGCTTCTTGTCCGCCTCGGCATTGGCCTCGGCGTCCTTGACCATCTTCTCGATGTCGGCTTCCGACAGGCCGCCGGAGGCCTGGATGCGGATCTGCTGCTCCTTGCCGGTGGCCTTGTCCTTGGCCGAGACGTTGACGATGCCGTTGGCGTCGATGTCGAACGTCACCTCGATCTGCGGCATGCCGCGCGGGGCCGGCGGAATGCCCATCAGGTCGAACTGGCCGAGCATCTTGTTGTCGGCCGCCATTTCACGCTCGCCCTGGAAGACGCGGATGGTGACCGCGTTCTGGCTGTCCTCGGCGGTCGAGAACACCTGGCTCTTCTTGGTCGGGATCGTGGTGTTGCGGTCGATGATGCGGGTGAACACGCCGCCCAGCGTCTCGATGCCCAGCGACAGCGGGGTCACGTCGAGCAGCAGCACGTCCTTGACGTCGCCCTGGAGCACGCCGGCCTGGATCGCGGCGCCGATCGCCACGACTTCGTCCGGGTTGACGCCCTTGTGCGGCTCCTTGCCGAACAGCTGCTTCACGACTTCCTGGACCTTCGGCATGCGCGACATGCCGCCGACCAGAACCACTTCGCCGATCTCACCGGCGGTGACGCCGGCGTCCTTCAGAGCCTTGCGGCAGGGCTCGACGGTCTTCTGGACGAGGTCGTCGACCAGCGCCTCGAACTTGGCGCGGGTGAGCTTCATCGTCAGATGCTTCGGGCCGGTCTGGTCCGCCGTGATGAAGGGCAGGTTGATCTCGGTCTGCGTCGTCGAGGACAGCTCGATCTTGGCCTTTTCAGCGGCTTCCTTCAGGCGCTGCAACGCGAGCTTGTCGTTGCGCAGGTTGATGCCCTGCTCCTTCTGGAATTCGTCGGCGAGATAGCCGACCAGGCGCATGTCGAAGTCTTCGCCGCCGAGGAAGGTATCGCCGTTGGTCGACTTCACCTCGAACACGCCGTCGCCGATCTCGAGGATCGAGATATCGAACGTGCCGCCGCCGAGATCGTACACCGCAATGGTGCCGGTCTTGGTCTTGTCGAGGCCATAAGCAAGCGCGGCCGCGGTCGGCTCGTTGATGATGCGCAGCACTTCGAGGCCCGCGATCTTGCCGGCGTCCTTGGTCGCCTGGCGCTGGGCGTCGTTGAAGTAGGCGGGAACGGTGATGACGGCCTGGTCGACCTTTTGGCCGAGATGGGCTTCCGCGGTCTCCTTCATCTTCTGCAAGATGAACGCCGAGACCTGCGAGGGCGAGTAGGTCTGGCCGTCGGCCTCGACCCAGGCGTCGCCGTTGGAAGCCTTCACGATCTTGTAGGGGACGAGCTTCTTGTCCTTCTCGACCATCGGGTCGTCGTAGCGGCGGCCGATGAGGCGCTTCACCGCGAAGAAGGTGCGCTCGGGATTGGTAACGGCCTGGCGCTTGGCCGGCTGGCCGACGAGGCGCTCACCGTCGTCCGTGACGGCGACGATCGAGGGCGTCGTGCGCATGCCTTCGGAATTCTCGATGACTTTGGCGTTCTTGCCATCCATCACGGCGACGCACGAATTGGTGGTGCCGAGGTCGATCCCAATGACCTTTCCCATGGTCCTGATATCCTTGTTTTTGCGGCAGGTTGGCTGGGCCCAGAAGGCACCCAAACCGAAACCCCCTAAGATCAAACATCCGCGATATTGCGATGATTGAGGCTCATATAGGAGGGGGGGAGGGGGCCGCAAGGACCGAAGCCAGGTTTCTGCCGCGAAAACATTGGGTTTTGGAAGAACATATCCGGGCTTCACCGCCTTGCGGGTGAGGAAATATTAACAGGTTCAGACCTCGGCAAGCCCCCCGCTACCGCACCCGGTCCTCGCCCTGTTACCGCAAGCCCAAACCCGGTAAAAGGCGGCCGGCCGTGCCGCCGCTACGGCTGCTTCGCGCGACAAAGCGGCCCGGTCGCCGACCATCGAACGGCCTCAATGTGAACCAATCAGAGTGCCCATGAAGCTGATCCGCCCCCTCGCCGCGCTCGCCCTCTTCGTTGCCTCCGCGTTTCCGGCGCTTGCCGCTGACGCCGTGTTTCCGCCCGGCTTGCGCCTCGGCATGGTGCCGTTGGTCGGTCTCAACACGGCAAAAACCTTTCCGGGCTTCGAGAGCGAGGATGGCAGCGTCAAGGTGCTGATCACCGAGCTGCCGCCGGCGGCCTATGGCGAGGTCGTGAGCGCCTTCAATTCCAATCCGGCCGGCGCGAATGGCGTCAAGCAGGACAAGGTCGAGACCCCCGCGGGCCTTGCCTATTTCACCACCGAAAGCGGCAAGGCCGGCGAGACCCCGGTGAAGCGCTATTCGATGATCGTGCCGGGCGCCGGCTTCTCCGGTTATGTCGCGGTGCAGATCCCGGAGAATGCGACCAAGATCTACACGGATGAAGCGGTGCGGCAGATGTTTGCGAGCGTCACCACCCGCAAGCAGGTCTCGGCCGAGGAGCAGATCGCGCTGATGCCCTTCAAGATGACCGATCTCGCCGACTTCAAGGACATCCGCACGCTGGCGCCTGGCTCCAGCATCATCCTGGCCGACGGCGACGAGAGCACCGGCTATGAATCGAAGCCGTTCATGATCCTCGGCGTGATCGGCGCCACCCCGCAACAGGCCGACGACCGCGCCCGCTTCGCCCAGGAAGCGGCGCTGCAGATCCCCGGCGTGCGCGAATCGCGCGTCACCATGTCCGAGCCGATCCGCATCAACGGCCAGCAGGGCTTCGAGACCCGGATCGACGGCGTCAGCGGCAAGGACAAGGTCCCGGTGACCGTGGTGCAGTGGATCCGCTTCTCGAGCGGCGGCGCCTCGCTGCGCATCATCGCCAGCGCCCCGCGCGAGCAATGGCTCGCCGCCTTCACCCGCTTCCGCGCCGTGCGCGACGGCATTCAGCCGAAGGGGTAGCTGCATCTCCGCGCGAGATGCGCTCCCTCCCCCGCTTGCGGGGGAGGGTTGGGGAGAGGGTGTCTCCACAACGAAGGCTCCCACAGAGGAGGCAGCCCTCACCCGCCGCGCTTCGCGCGTCGACCGCCCACCCCCTCGCCAGAGCCGGCTGCATTTTCGGGCTTCTGTTCGTATACGAACGGAACTAGGCTTCGCTTCCGTTGGATCATCCCAAGGGAGGCGAATGATGCTGGACCGACGACAAGTCTTGGCAATGCTCGGAACGACGGCGCTGGCGAGCCTCGCACCAACCGCGCTGTTTGCAGCGGCATCTATCAAGCCTGACGAGACCTCCGCGCTGCTCGTGATCGACGTGCAGAACTGCTTCCTGCCCGGCGGCAGCCTCGCGGTGAAAGAGGGCGAGCAGGTGGTGCCCGTCATCAACAAGATCTCGAAAGCGTTTGCGAATGTGGTGATGACGCAGGACTGGCACACGCCGGGCCACGTCTCGTTCGCGTCAGTGCATTCGGGCAAGAAGCCGTTCGAGACCGTCGACCTTCCCTACGGCAAGCAGGTGCTGTGGCCGGACCATTGCGTGCAGGGCACCGACGGAGCCGCGCTGTCGAAGGACCTTGCGATCCCGCACGCCGAACTCATCATCCGCAAGGGCTTTCACAAGGACGTCGATAGCTATTCGGCCTTTCTAGAGGCCGACGGCAAGACCTCGACGGGACTTGCCGGATACCTCAAGGGGCGCAAGATCAAGCGCGTCTTCGTTGCAGGGCTGGCGACGGACTTCTGCGTCGCCTGGACCGCGCTCGACGCGCGCAAGGCAGGCTTCGAGGTCTATGTGGTGGAAGACGCCTGCCGCGGCATCGACACGCAGGGTTCGCTGGCAAAAGCCTGGGCCGATATGGCCAAGGCCGGCGTGAAGCGGATTCAGTCTGCGGATATCGCGGCGGGTGCGTAGGATTTCCGAGCTGTCATTCCGGGGCGGCTCGAAGAGCCGAACCCGGAATCTCGAGATTCCGGGTCCGATGCTTCGCATCGCCCCGGAATGACGCCAAACTCAGTTCGGCGCGTCGCTGGACTCGTTGTTGTTCGCCGCCGGAGCGGCCTTTGCACCGCCCTTGGCGACGCCGACCAAAGCCGGACGCAGCACGCGCTCGCCGATGGTATAGCCCGCCTGCATGATCTGGACCACGGTGCCCGAGGGTACCGACGGATCGGGCACTTCGTACATCGCCTGGTGGAAGTTCGGGTCGAACTTCTGGCCCTGCGGATCGAGCTTCTTCACGCCATGCTTTTCCAGCGCGTTGAGCAGCGAGCGCTCGGTGAGCTCGACGCCCTCGATCAGCGAGATCAGGCCGGGATCGGCCGTGGCACGGGCTTCGGCCGGAACGGCATCGAGCGCGCGCTGGAGATTGTCGGCGATGTCGAGCACGTCGCGGGCAAAGCCGGTGATGCCATAGAGGCGGGCGTCAGCGACTTCCTTGGCGGTGCGCTTGCGCAGATTCTCCATCTCGGCCAGCGTCCGCAGCATGCGGTCGCGCGCCTCAGTGGCTTCCTTCTGCAACGTTTCGACCGAGCCGGGCTCGGGATCGTCGGGCATGATGTAGGGCTTCGACACCACGGGCTCGGGCGTCGGCGCGGTCGTGTCTTCGGGTTGCCGGTCTCGATCGGTCATCGGCTCTAATCTCGAACTCGTTTCCAGGGATTGTTGGCCCGGATATCGGGCCTGGAGCCATGAAAATCAAGCGCCCGTGATCGGCGGAAACGCCGGTCAGCCCCCCAGCAGCCGGCTGACGATGCGGGCGGCGTAGTCCACGGTCGGGATCACGCGGGCATAATTCAGCCGGGTCGGGCCGATCACGCCCAGGACGCCGACGATGTGGCCGGCGGCATCCCGATAGGGCGAGATGATGGTGGAGGAGCCTGACAGGGAAAACAGCTTGTTCTCGCTGCCGATGAAGATGCGCACGCCTTCGGCGGTCTCGGCCCGGCCTAGGAGGTCGATGACGCCGCGCTTGGTTTCGAGATCGTCGAACAAAAGGCGCACCCGCTCCAAATCCTCCAGCGCGTGGAGATCCTCCAGCAGATTGGCGTGGCCGCGGACGATGAGCTGCCGGTTCTCGTTCTCGCCGCCGGACCAGCTTGCGATTCCGGCCGAGATCACCTTCTGCGTCAGTTGATCGAGCTCGGCGCGGGCTTCCCCGAGCGCAGTCTCGAGCTCGAGCCGCGCCTCGGCCAGGGTGCGGCCGCGAATCCGCGCATTGAGAAAATTGCCGGCCTCGGTGATCGCCGAGGAGGGAACTCCGGGGGGCAGCGACAGCACGCGGTTTTCGACCTGGCCGTCCTCGCCAACCAGGATCACCAGCGCCTTTTCCGGTTCCAGCCGGACGAATTCGATATGCTTCAGCCGCGCATTGGATTTTGGCGTCAGCACCACCGCGGCGGCACGGGTCAGTCCCGACAGCCGCGTCAAGGCCTGGTCCAGCGCCGCCTCGACCGATTGCGCCTGGCCTACGGTGGCAAGCTGGCTCTGGATCGCCGCCCGCTCAGCCTCAGTGAGGTCGCCGACCTGCATCAGGGCATCGACGAAAAAGCGTAAGCCCAGTTCCGTCGGCAGCCGGCCGGCGGAGGTGTGGGGCGCGTAGATCAGGCCGAGCTGTTCCAGATCGGCCATGACGTTGCGGACCGAGGCCGGCGACAGCGGCATCGCGATCAGGCGCGAGATATTGCGCGAGCCCACGGGCTCACCGGTCGCGAGATAGCTTTCGACAATTTGACGAAAGATGTCGCGGGAACGCTCGTTGAGCTGGGCAAGGCCTGCGCGCGGCGCGATCAGCTGGATCGGATCGTGATGGGCCACCGACGGTAACTCCTCTCAGATGCTCATAATTTGTCCATCCCGGGCGCTTCTGACAAGCGTGGTGTTTGCGGGCACGAAATCAGGGGTGAAAAAACCTTGCCGCCCACCCTCACCCCCCCTACAAGCACCGCCAACAGCCCTACACCTGCGAGTTTTGGAGGATTTCCCATGCGGCCAAGCCGCCGTGCGCCCGACGAATTGCGCCCCGTGACGCTGGAGCGTGGCGTGGTCAAATATGCGGAAGGCTCCTGCCTCGTGAAATTCGGCGACACCCATGTGCTGGTCACCGCCACGCTGGAAGACCGCCTGCCGCCGTGGCTGAAGGGCCAGGGCCGCGGCTGGGTCACCGCCGAATACGGCATGCTGCCGCGCGCGACCTCAGAACGCACCCGCCGCGAGGCCTCCGCCGGAAAGCAAAGCGGCCGCACCGTCGAGATCCAGCGCCTGATCGGCCGCTCGCTTCGCACCATCGTCGATCTGGAAGCGCTCGGTGAGCGCCAGATCACGGTCGATTGCGACGTGCTCCAGGCCGACGGCGGCACCCGCACGGCCTCGATCACCGGTGCCTGGGTCGCGCTCGCCGATTGCATCAACTGGATGAAGGCGCGCAACATGATCAAGGCCAACGTCATGCGCGACAACGTCGCCGCGATCTCCTGCGGCATCTACAACGGCACGCCGGTGCTCGATCTCGACTACGCCGAGGATTCCGAAGCCCAGACCGACGCCAATTTCGTCATGACCGGCGATGGCCGCATCATCGAGGTGCAGGGCACGGCGGAACGCGAGCCGTTCACACAGGATGAGTTCCTGGGGCTGATGGCGCTGGCGCGCAAGGGCGTCGCCCGTCTGGTAGACTTGCAGAAACTGGCTGTGGCGTAGTCAATAGGCCCATGCACCGCCGAATCACGGACAAGCTCGTTATCGCGACCCACAATCCCGGCAAGCTCGCCGAGATGCGGGAGCTGCTTGCGCCGTACGGCATCGCGGCGGTGTCGGCCGGCGAGCTCGGCCTCGCGGAACCGGACGAGACCGGCAGCGATTTCCGCAGCAACGCGGCGATCAAGGCGATCTCGGCGGCCAAGGCGACCAAGCTTCCCTCCTTCGCCGATGATTCCGGCATCGTGGTCGACGCGCTGGACGGCGCGCCCGGCATCTACAGCGCGCGCTGGGCCGGTCCGAGCAAGGACTTCAACGCGGCGATGGCGCAGATCGAGCGGCTGTTGCAGGAGCGCGGCGCCACCACGCCGGACAAGCGCAAGGCGCACTTCGTCTCCGCACTCTGCGTCGCCTGGCCCGACGACCATCTGGAAGAGGTCGAGGCGCGCGTCGACGGCACGCTGGTCTGGCCGCCGCGCGGGAATGCCGGCTTCGGCTACGATCCGATGTTCTTGCCCGATGGCCACAACCGCACTTTCGGCGAGATGGAAAGCATCGAGAAGCATGGCCTGCCACCGCTTGGGCTCGGCCTGTCGCACCGCGCCCGCGCCTTCGTGAAACTGGCGGAGATCTGCCTTGAGCCGCGCTAAGGAAGCCTTCGGCGTCTACGTGCACTGGCCATTCTGCCTGTCGAAATGTCCCTATTGCGACTTCAACAGCCACGTCCGCCACGCCGCGATCGACGAGGCGCGCTTCGCCTCCGCCTTCGCACGTGAGATCGAAACGACCGCGCAGCGCGCGCCGGGCCGCGAAGTCACCTCGATCTTCCTCGGCGGCGGCACGCCGTCCCTGATGCAGCCTGCAACCGTCGGCGCCGTGCTCGACGCGATCGGCAAGCACTGGACCGTCGCAGGCGACGTCGAAGTCACGCTGGAGGCGAATCCGACCAGCGTCGAGGCCACGCGCTTCGCCGGTTATCGCACCGCCGGCGTCAACCGCGTCTCGCTCGGCGTCCAGGCGCTCGACGATGCCTCGCTGAAGGCGCTGGGCCGGTTGCACAGCGCGCGCGAGGCGCTCGATGCCGTCGCCATCGCACGCCGCTCGTTCGACCGTTACTCGTTCGACCTGATCTACGCCCGCCCGGACCAGACCCCGGCGATGTGGGCCGATGAGCTGCGTCTCGCGATCGATGAGGCGGCCGAGCATTTGTCGCTCTATCAATTGACGATCGAGGAAGGCACGCCGTTCTTCGGCCTGCACCAGGCCGGTAAATTGAAGACACCGGACGAGGCCGTCGCGCGCGCCCTCTACGATGTCACGCAGGAAACCTGCGACAAGCTTGGGCTGCCCGCCTACGAGATCTCCAATCACGCACGGCGCGGCGCCGAGTGCCGGCACAATCTGGTCTATTGGCGCGGCGAGGAATATGCCGGGATAGGTCCCGGCGCACACGGCCGGCTTGACATCGATGGCGTGCGCCACGCCACCGCCACCGAGAAACGTCCCGAGGCCTGGCTGCTGCGGGTCGAGACCAACGGCCATGGCGTCGTCACCGACGACCTCCTCAACAGCGAGGAGCGCGCCGACGAATTTTTGCTGATGGGGTTGCGTCTCGCCGAGGGCATCGACCCCGAGCGCTACACCGCGCTGTCAGGCCGTTCGCTCGATCCCAAACGCATCACCCTGCTGCGCGAAGAAGGCGCGATTACAGTGGATGCAACGGGACGCTTGCGCGTGACGAGCAGCGGATTCCCCGTGCTGGACGCGGTGGTCGCGGATCTCGCGGCGTAAGGCGCTGCCGTAGGGTGGGCAAAGCGAAGCGTGCCCACGCATTTTTCGCTATCGAGACAGTCGGTGGGCACGGCGCTGCCGCGCCTTTGCCCACCCTACGGCAGCGTCGCCCTGAGCTACGCCCCAAAGCTCTTCGGCGAGCCCGCGACAGCAACGCCGCCGCCCTGCGTCACCTTCATCACCGCGAGGCCACGTTCGTTGGTGCCATCGGCGCGGAAGCGGAACAGGCCGTCGATGCCGGCGAAGCCGGAGGAGTTGGTGAGCACGTCGGGCGAGAAGCGCGTCGTGCCCTGCGTGCGCGCGAGCGCGGCGACGAGGGC
>NZ_JALBHA010000689.1:0-2660 GCF_023006445.1 Bradyrhizobium sp. SHOUNA76 | reverse complement strand
GGCGGTCCTGGCCGCGGTGCCCTCGGCCACGATCTTCCGCCCCTCCGTGATGTTCGGCCCCGAGGACCAGTTCACCAACCGCTTTGCGGCGCTGGCCCGGATGTCGCCGGTTCTGCCGCTGATCGGCGAGAGGACCCGGATGCAGCCGGTCTATGTCGGCGACGTCGCCACCGCGATCGCGGACGCCGTCGACGGCAAGGCCAAGGCGGGCGCGACCTACGAGCTCGGCGGGCCGGAAGCGCTGACCATGCGCGAGATCATCGAGGCCATCCTTGCCATCACCGACCGCAAGCGGATGCTGGTGCCGCTGCCGTTCGGCCTCGCCCGCTTCCAGGCCAACTTTCTGCAATTTGCGCCGGGGGCGTTCAAGCTGACGCCGGACCAGGTCACGATGCTCGAGCGCGACAATGTCGTGTCGGAGGCGGCGAAGGCAGCCGGCCTGACGCTGGAAGGGCTCGGCATCACGCCCGATTCGCTGGAAGCGATCGCTCCGCAATATCTCTGGCGCTTCCGCCCGCAGGGCCAGTTCCAGCGCATGAGTGTGTGAGGTTTCTTACCTCTCCCGCTTGCGGGAGAGGTCGCCGCGTAGCGGCGGGTGAGGGCTTTCTCCTCTTGGGGGTCCTCGCCCGCGGAGACACCCTCTCCCCCTGCCCTCTCCCGCAAGCGGGCGAGGGAGCGCACCGTCAGCCGTGGCTACAGCCTCAAAACTTCAGCTTCTTGAACACCGCTTCCGGCAGCGATTTGATGATGAGCATCACCAGGCGCCATTTGCCGCTGACATAGACGACGTCGGTCTTGTTCTCGACGGCGCTAAGGATCGCATCGCCCACCACCGGCGCCTCCACCGTGAGCGGGCCGATCAGCTTCATGCCCTCCGTCATCCGGGTGCGGACGAAGCCGGGCTTGACGGTGACGACATGCACGCCGCCACGGCTGGCACGGGCGCGCAAGCCGGAGAGGAACGCGGAGAAGCCTGCCTTGGCCGAGCCGTAGACATAGTTCGAGGCCCGGCCGCGATCGCCGGCCACCGACGACACGCCAACCAGCGTCCCGCTGCCGCGCGCCAGGAATCTTTCCGCGAACAGGCCGAGGATCAGCGCAGGGCCTTCGTAGTTCGAACGCATGATCGCGGTGGCGTGCGTGAGATCGCTCTCGGCATCCTGCTGTACGCCGAGCAGGCCGACAATCGAGACGACGACATCGGGCAATGCCGGAAGGGCGCCGACAAAGCTCTCGAATGACGCGGTGTCGAGCACATCGAATTTGTGCAGACCGACCTCGACATTGTAGCGCGCGCGCAGATCGGCGGCGTCAGGCTGCAGCGCGGCGACGTCGCGGCCTGCGAGGGCGACATCGTACCCGGCCTTGGCGAAGGCGCGCGCGGCGGCGCGGCCGATATCGGAGGAGCCACCGAGCACAATTGCGGACTTGCGTGACGTCACGGCCTAGACCTCATCGAACAGACGCTGTGAAAGTTTCGATCGGATGTTGCCGGCGGGATCGAGCGATTTGCGGATCGCGTTGAAACGCTGCAAGGCAGGATAACCCGCCGCGAAGGTCGCGCGCGACTGACGCGCGTCTTTCGCCAGATACAGCCGCCCGCCGGCGGCGACGACGAGACGATCGATCTCGTCGAGGAAATTCAGGATGTCGCCCTTGACGGGGAAATCCAGCGCCAGCGTGTAGCCGGGCAGCGGGAATGACAGGATGCCGTCGCCCTGGCCGAGCTTCTTGAGCACGGCGAGGAAGGAGGCATCGCCGCGCCGTACGACGCGATCGAGGATCTCGCCGAGCACGGCGCGCGCCCCTTGCTCCGGGACCACGCATTGATGCTGGAGGAAGCCGCGCTTGCCATAGATGCGATTCCACCCACCGATGCTGTCGAGCGGAAAGAAATACGGATAGAGCGAGACCACGTGGCTGCTGCCGGCGCGCCGCGCGCCCATGCGATAGTAGAGCTCGTTGAAGGCGCGGACGCTGATGCGGTTCAGTGCCATCGACGGCAGATCGACCGGCACGCTGAGGCTGGGATCCTTGCCGACCGGAAATACATCGGCGCCGTCCGCCAGCTCATCTCTGCCCGCGTGCTCACCGAGATAGATCAGCGAACGGCCGAGATCGCGCCCTCGTGCCACGCAATCGATCCAGGCCACCGAATAGGTCGCCTCATCGCTCGCCTCGAGCGCGCGCATCGCGGCATCGAGATCGGACGCGGAGATCACCCGCTCGCGGATCCATCCGGTCTCGACCCGCCGCAGCCGCATCGTCGCTTCCAGGATGATGCCGGTCAGGCCCATGCCGCCGACGGTCGCGAAGAAGGCCTCGGAATTCTGTTCGCGCGAGGCCTCGATGACCTCGCCCTGCCCGGTGCGCAGCAACAGGCTGTCGACGTAGCGGCCGAAGCCGCCTTCGCAATGATGGTTCTTGCCGTGCACGTCGGCCGCGATGGCGCCGCCGATCGAGACGAACCGCGTACCGGGCACGACGAAAGGCAGGAAGCCGCGCGGGCCAAAGGTGTCGATCAGGTCCGACAACAGAACGCCGGCCTCCAGGCGGATGCGGCCCGTCACCGGATCGAACGACCTGACGCGGTCGAAGCCGGTCATCCCGACGGTCCTGACGGCGCCGATCGCGGCATCGCCATAGGCGCGGCCGTTGCC
>NZ_JALBHA010000688.1:0-2664 GCF_023006445.1 Bradyrhizobium sp. SHOUNA76 | reverse complement strand
GAAAGCGGCGGCGGGGAATCATCGGCGCGCCGGCATCGTTTCGAGCCTGCGACGAATGCTCACGGCGAGATCCGGCCGATCCGTCGTGATCTGCCGCACCGGCTGGGCGAGCCAGTAAGCGATATCCTCCGGCTCGTTGGTCACCCATGCGCCGAGGCGCTCCGAGCCGAGCATCGTGAGGGCGAGCGGCAGGGCGAGCCCCAGCAGCGATTTTTCGACCGCGACGATGCAGCCGGGAATGGCAGCCAATTGTGCCAGCGCGGGCTCAATCCCGCCCATCATCTCCGCCGAACGACGGTCGAGCGAAACGAGCACCCGCGCCTCCGGCCATAGCCGGCGAACGATCTCGATCACCCCCGGCACGAAGCAGGTAATGACGGCGCGCCGTTCCAGGCCGCGGCGCTTGATATGGTCGATCAGCCGCGCCTCGAGGCCTGAATAGGGATTACCGAGCTCATCCGTCTTGATCTCGATATGCAGCTCGAGCGTGGTTTCGCTGTACACACCGAACACCTCGTCCAGGGTCGGAATGCAGTCATCGCCGGCATCGCGCAGACGCGCTGCCGTCAATTGCCGCAGGCTGCGCGCGCCCACCGGCCCGGTCTCGAATGTGGTGCGATCGAGCAGCGGATCGTGGATCACGACTAGCCCGCCGTCCGTGCTCTGATGGACGTCGAACTCGACTGCGTCGACCCCTTCCCTACACAGATTGCGGAAGCCGGTCAGGCTGTTCTCCGGCCAAAGATTGCGTCCGCCGCGATGCCCGGCGATGAAAACCATGATCAATCCCTATTTGCTGCTGTCGACAAGACCCTTGATGAACCAGCGTTGCAACAGCAGAACGACCAGCACGGGCGGCAGCATCGTGAGAAGCGCACCGCTCATGGCAATATTCCAGGCCGGCTCGCTGTCGGAGCGCGGGATCAGGCCCTTCAACGCAATAACCGCCGTTGCCATGTCCTTGTCGGTCGTGAACAGCAGCGGCCAGAGATACTGATTCCAGCCGAACAGGAACAGGATGATGGCGAGCGCTACCATGTTCGGGACGGACAGCGGCAGCAGGATGCTCCAGAAGAAGTGCAGTGGCGAGGCGCCGTCCAGCCGCGCGGCCTCGCACAGCTCCTCCGGTATCGTCAGGAAGAACTGGCGAAACAGGAACGTGGCGGTGGCCGAGGCGATCAGCGGGAGGATCAGCCCGGGATAGGTGTTGACCATGTTCCATTCGAGCGAGATCGCGACCTCATGCCCGCTGATCCAGGTCCAGATATGCGCGACATGCAGCGTTTCCAGGAGCCATTGCAGCGGCAGCGCTGCATTGGCCACGGCTTCGAAGGTCGGCACGATCCGAACCTCGATCGGCAGCATCAACGACATGAAGATGAGCCAGAACGCGAGCATTCGGTAGCGGAAGCGGAAGTAGGTGATGGCGAAGGCCGAGAGCAACGACACCACGATCTTGCCGGCCGTGATGCCGAGCGCCACGATAATCGAATTGGCGAAGGTGCGGCTGAAATTGCCCTTGCTCCAGGCCATCTGCAGATTGTCCAAGAACTGGCCCCCGGGCAGCCACGGCAGCGGGACCTTTTGCACCTCGGCGACCGTGAGCGAGCCCGCCACGAACGCGAAATACAGGGGTACGCAGACCATCAGCGCGCCCGCGATCAGGATCGCATGGCAGACCATGTTGAGGATCGGCGAGCGTTCGACCATGCGGCTAGACCCCGTAATTGACCTTGCGGTCGAAGTAGCGGAATTGCAGCAGCGTGCAGATCAGCGCAAAGCTCATCAGGAGAACCGATTGTGCGGCCGAAGAGCCGAGATCAAGATTGACGAAGCCGTCGACGAAGACCTTGTAGACCAGAATGTTGGTCGCACCGGCCGGCCCGCCTTTCGTCACGGCGTCGATGATGGCGAAGGTTTCGAAGAAGCCATAGATGAAGTTCATCACCGTGAGGAAGAAGATGGTGGGCCCGAGCATCGGCAGCGCGATCGAGACGAAGCGGCGGATCGGTCCCGCGCCGTCCACGGCGGCGGCCTCCATCAGCGACACCGGCACCGCGAGTAAGCCCACGACCAGGAAGATGTAGTCGTAGCAGATGTGCTTCCAGGACGCGGCGAGCGTCACCAGGATCAGCGCATCGGTCGGATTGAGGTTGGGGTCCCAGGCAATCCCGAAGCTGTGCAGCACCTGCGCGAGCGGGCCGACCGCCGGATTGAACAGGAAGGCCCACAGGATGCCGGCGATCGCGGGTGCAATGGCATAGGGCAACAGGATGATCGTGCGATAGGCCGAGCGGCCGCGCACGATCCTGTCCGTGGCAAAGGCCAGCACGAGCGCGCTGCCCAATGTGAGCACGTTCTGCGCCACCGTGAACCAGAACGTCACCGCGATCGACTGGCGATAGTCGCTGCTCGCAAGCAGCGCCTTGAAATTGTCGAACCAGACGAACTGGACGTTATTGCCGAAGGGATCGCTGAGCAGGACGGATTGCATCAGCGCCCGCAGCGACGGAATGAAGAAGAAGAACAGCAGGATCAGCAATTGGGGCAGCAACAGCAGCGTCGGCAGGCCCGGACCGTCGCCGAAATTCGCGCGCTTCAGTCCGGCCTCCTCGCGCCGCCGCGTCTTACCCGACCTGCGCGAGCTGCCGGCGGCTGCCGACG
>NZ_JALBHA010000687.1:0-2669 GCF_023006445.1 Bradyrhizobium sp. SHOUNA76 | reverse complement strand
CGTTGACCTGGACGCCTGCGACCGTGCCGCTGCCGGCGAGCGTGCCGCCGGCATTGACGGTGGTTGGGCTGTTCAGGATCGAGCCGTCCACCACCAGCGTGCCGCCATTCACGGTGGTGGCGCCGGTATAGGTGTTGTTGCCGGACAGCGTCTGCGTGCCGCCCGCCACCGTCAGGCCGCCGCCGGCGCCGGCATCGTCGATGATCCCGGCGAAGGTGCTGTTACCGTTCGTGATCGTCAGCGTATTAGCGCCGAGATTGACCGCGCCCGAACCCGACAGCGACTTGATCGAGGTGCCGCCGCTCAGGCTCGCAATGTCGAAGATGCCGTTGGCGGTGACGCTGCTCGAGGTCGCGATGCTGCCGTCGCTACCGCCGAAATTGATGAGGTCGAGCTCGCCACCGCTCGCGATGGTGGTGGTGCCGGTATAGGTGTTGGTGCCGTAGAGCTGTTGCGTCGCGCCACTGGCGATCGCGAGGTTGCCGCCGGTGCCGCCGCCAATGCCGCCGTCCTGGATCACGCCGCCGAAGAACGATCCATTCGTGATCGTCAGCGTCTTCGATCCCAGCGCGACGGTGCCCACGGGGCTCAACGAGAAGAGCCCGCCAACCGAAGCGCCTGACGTGGTCTGCGAAATATCGAGCGTGGCGCCTGCGCCCGAGAATGCGACGTAGAGTGAGCTTGCGATCGAGCCGCTGCCCTTGAGTGCCAGCGTGCCGCCGCTATCGATCTGGGTCACATTGGAATAAGTGTTCACGCCAGTGAGCGTTTGCGTTCCGCCGCCGATCTCGAGCCCGCCCGTGCCCTGGATCACGCCGGCGAATTCGGTCGAACCATTTGTGATGAACAGCCCGTTGCCGCCCATGTTGACGATACCGCTGGAATTGCCGGCGAGCGTCGTGATGGCGTTGAACGGGAATGAGGACGCGGAAATATCGAACGTCGCATTCACCGTCACGACGCTGGAGTTCGCGATGCTGCCGAAGCCGGACAGCGCCAGCGTTCCGGCCGAGATCGTCGTCGCGCCCGTATAGGTGTTGGTGCCGGTCAGCGTCAGCGTGCCGGTGCCGACCTTGGTCAGCCCGCCGCCGGTGCCGGAGATCACGCCGTCGACCTGGGTCGAGCTGTTGAGGCTGCCGGTGGTGAGCGTGTTCGCGCCGAGCACGTAGTCGCCGGCGCCTGCGATCGAGCCCGCCGTCATGCCGCCGCTGGTCAGGCCCGAAATGTCGACCGTGCCGCCCAGATTGGTGACGAACTGCGCGCTGCCGCCCGTGCTCGAGCCCGCGAAGTTCGTCGTTGCGCCGTTGTTGGTGGTGATCGTGGCGCTGCCGGCGGTGGCGGAGCCGTCGAAGGTCACCGTTCCGTCGTTGTTGATGGTCGAAGAGGCGGCGGTCGTGGTGTTGTGGAAGTTCAGTGTGGCCGATGCGAGGTTGTTGATCGTGGCGCTGCCCGCCGAAGCGCTGGTGAAGAAATCGATCTGGCCGTTGGCGTTGTTGGTGATCTGGGCGCTGCCGGCGGAGCTTGAATCGTCGAACGTGACAAAGCCGCTATTGACGAGGGTTACCGTCCCCGCGGTGCTGTTCTGGATGAAGTTGACGGTGCCGCCGATATCGTTCGTGATGGTCACGTCCCCGATACCGCTGCGCGCGGTGCTGCTGTTCTGGAACACCAGATTGTTGCCGGAGGTGACTTCGAAATTCTGCGTCGTGCCGGAATCGTTGACGATGCCCGTTCCATTGATGATGAACGGGTTGCCGACCGTGATCGAGTAGGCCTGCGCGATCGGCGTGAACTGGACCGTGCCGATCACGACGACGCCATTGTTGTTGTCGACGCCCGTGCTTCCGGTGTTGGTGAAGGTTGCGGTCTCGTCGGGCACGCTCGGGTTGGATGACCAGTTGGTGGGATCCGTCCAGTCGGTGGAGCCGCCGGTCCATGTGCCGTCCACGGCATGCGCGGCGACGATGCCCAGCGCGGTGGTGGCGAGGAGTGTCGCCAGGGAGTGGCGCACGACCGATCGCAGCCCGTATCCGATCCCCCCACTTGCCATTGTCGGTCCAGCCATCCGATCGTCTCAAATCAGCAAAGAAATCATCGCAAACATGCAACCTGGGCATGCACTGACGCTCAGCGCCCACGCCATGATCTCATGGCGCCGCAACGGCCTGCAATGAACGGATATCCATTTACGCCTGCTTCCTCCCTGTTCCGCTTTGCATTTTCAGCCATCGTGGCTGTCGGGCAACATATTCATGCGTTGCAACGGGTGCAGCACGGAATGTACGTGCTCGGTGGGTGGCGGGACGGTGTGGGTTGATGACGCCACGGATCGGAACTAGTTTGGCGCCAATGCCTCGCCGTCGCGTGGCGCGGCCCGTGGTCGCAGGGGAATATCGATGTCCGGCTGGCTGAGGCCGACAGGATTGGCCGTGCTTTGCGCGGTTCTGGGCGCTGCCGGAGCCATGGCGGCCACCTCAGCGCGCGTGGATGTCCTGTCGGACGATGCGGCGGGCAATCCTGCCGAAAGTGTCGATGTCGGAACGATGAGACCGATCGCACGGCCCGCGCAGCAAGGGCCGGGCAAGCCCATTCCTCGCGGCAATCCGCTGTGGTCGGTGCCGCTCTCGGCTCTGACCGCGACCCAGGAACGCCCGATCTTCTCGGCCATG
>NZ_JALBHA010000686.1:0-2672 GCF_023006445.1 Bradyrhizobium sp. SHOUNA76 | reverse complement strand
CGGTCGTACGTGGGGATCCAGTCGTCGACGAGGCGGTCGGCCGCTTCGATCGAGCCGTCCTCGAACATCGCGTGCAGCACCGCGTGCGCGGCATGGGCGTTGGCCCGGCGCAAATTGAAGCCGCGCTCGGTCACGCTGCGGCCGCGCGCGACGTCGCCATTCTCGGTCATCGCCCAGCCATACATGGTGAGGAACCACCAATCCTCGCCGTAATGCTGCTTGACGCGCTCGCACAGCTCATGCCGCGCGCGGTCGTGATCGGCCATGCCGGAGAAGGCGAACAGGCCGAACGCGCCGAGCGGCAGCGACAGCACCAATGCATCGCGCGGCCATTCGTCGATGTGCTTCAGCGTCGATACGATCGCCTCAGGCAAGCGGCCCTCGATCGCGAGCGCCAACGTCTCGACATGCGAGCGCTCGCGCTCGGTGCCGCGCTTCGCCACCAGCTCGCGCGCGAGCGCGGCCTTGCCTCGGGCGAGATCGCCCTGCTGGTAGAAGGCGTGCATGCGGGCGCGGGCGATGTGCGGAAGCGCGAAATCCGGGTCGGCCGCAATCGCGCGTTCCAGAGTCTCCGCTGTGCCGGTCCACCCCGCAAGCATGAGGTCGACGCCTTCGCGATAAGCGCTTGCTGCCGCATCGGATTCGGTGGAGAGCGGCAGGCCGTAGCGGTCTTGATGCGCCATCGTCGTGTCCAAGGATTCACGCCGTTCGCGCACGGCGACCTTCGATCGGGTAGGCGGGATCGTTGTAGCCCGGCGTCGAGGGATGGCCTGGAACGACCAGCCTGTCGATCAGTGCCTCGTCATCCCCGGTGAAGCGATAGTCGAGCGCGCCGATGTAGCCGTCCCACTGCTCCTCGGTGCGCGGGCCGGCGACGATCGAGGAGACGAAGGCGGAGTTGAGCACCCAGGCGACCGCGAACTGGCCGGCGGTGATGCCCTTCTTCTCGGCGTGGGTCTTGATCTCCTGCGCGAGCTGAAGCGATTCCGGCCGCCACTCGGTCTGCATCATGCGGGTGTCGTTGCGGCCCGCGCGCGTCTCCTTGTCCGGCGCCGCATCCGGCTTGTATTTGCCGGTCAGCACCCCGCGCGCCAGGGGGCTGTAGGGCACAATGCCGAGGCCGTAATAGGAGCAGGCCGGAAAATGCTCGACCTCGGGCATGCGGTTCATGGCGTTGTAATAGGGCTGGCTCACCGCGGGACGGTCGATGCCGAGGCGGTCGCAGATGTTGCAAATCTCTGCGACGCGCCAGGCGCGGTAGTTCGAGACGCCGAAATAGCGCACCTTGCCCGCGCGGATCAAATCGCCCATCGCGCGCACCGTCTCCTCCAGCGGCGTCGCATGGTCTTCCTTGTGCAGATAGTAGACGTCGATGTGGTCGGTGCCGAGCCGCTTCAGGCTCTCGTCGGCGGCCTGCAACACCCAGCGCCGCGACAGCCCGCCGCGATTGGGATCGTCTCCCATGGGATTGGCGAGCTTCGTGGCGAGCACCCAGGCGTGGCGATCGCCGGCAATGGCGCGGCCCACGACCTCCTCGGAGCCGCCCTTCGAATAGGCATCCGCCGTGTCGATGAAGTTGATCCCGGCATCGCGCGCCTTCGCGATGATCCGCTTGGACGCGGCTTCATCGGTCGGCCCGCCGAACATCATGGTGCCCAGACAAATCGGCGAAACCTTCAGGCCAGAGCGGCCGAGCTGGCGGTATTGCATGGGCTGTTTCCTCGATATTTGATGGAAGGCAGCATAGCCAGCAACGCCCGTCATTGCGAGTGCAGTAAAGCAATCCAGAGCTGCATCCGCGGAACGATCCTGGATTGCTTCGCTGCGCTCGCAATGACGGTGCGGGTACGCTCGTGCCTCATACTCGGTGTCATCGCCCGACTTGATCGGGCGATCCAGTACTCCGAGACGGCAGTGATCGATCGAGAGGCCGCGGCGTACTGGATTCCCCGCCTTCGCGGGGAATGACAGCGGTAGATGTGTTTGGCCGCGGGAGCTGCCCAGCGCGAGGGCTACCCCGGCCCCTTCAATATCTTGAACACGCCATTCGCCATCACGATGCAGCGACCATCCACCGTCACCTCCGTGCTCATGAAGATCAGGCTGCGCGTCGAACGCACCACGCGCGGGCGGGAGATCAGGATGTCACCGATCTGGCCGGCCTCGACGAAATGGGTGTCGAGCTGCACTGTCGCCATGAACTCCTTGCCGGAGACGTAGCGGGCCGTCATGCCGCAGGTGCGGTCGGCGAAGGTCATCATCACGCCGCCCTGGACCATGCCGCGGCGGTTGTGGTGCTTGTCCTCGGTCGCCAGCGCGAATTCGTAATGGCCGTCGGTCTTGCGCTCCCACAGGGGCCCGATCAGGTGCATGAAGCCCGTGGTCTCCAGGATGCTCCAGCCGTCTGATTTCAGCCTTGCGGCGGCCTTGTTGGTCATGTCGTCGTCCGTTCCTGTGCGGGCCTTGCGAACTCGTTTCATCGGGGCCGCACGTAGTGTAGTCAAGCATCATGAGACCATTCGACGATGCCACACGGCGGAATATCGCGGCAGCCTGCGCCGCCTTCACGCGTCTGCCGGAAGGGGAAGCGCCGGCGACGTTGAAGCGTGCGGCGGTGGCGGTCGCGCTGACCGCGAGCGAGGGCGACGACACCGCATTCCTGCTCACGCTAC
>NZ_JALBHA010000685.1:0-2676 GCF_023006445.1 Bradyrhizobium sp. SHOUNA76 | reverse complement strand
GCCCGATGCGATGCAGGCCTTCCTGGCGGGCGAGGCGCTCCGCATCCGCAATCCCAATTCGGTGCGGCCCTGGCAGCACGCGCTCGACCCGGTGCTCGGCTATCTGTCGCTGGTCGAGCGATTGGCGAGCGATGAACGTTTCGTGGGCGGCTGGAATTTCGGACCAGACACCGCAAGCGAGGTGCCGGTCGGGACCGTGGTCGATCGCCTGATCGCGCTGTGGGGCGACGGCGCGCGGTGGACGGCCGACGCCGGCCCACATCCGCACGAAGCCGCCTATCTCCGGCTCGACTGCGCAAAGGCGCGGAGCGAACTCGGCTGGACACCACGGCTCGATCTTGCCCAGGGCCTACGGCTGACCGTCGAGTGGTACAAGGCGCTGCGCGAGGGCCGTGATCTGCGCAGGTTCTCGCTCGATCAGCTCGATCAGGTTGCTGGCGCCGTGCAGGCTTGATCAGCCCGGTAGATCGAGGATCTCGGCGATGCGGTCCTCCGCCGACAGCGCGTGCTTCAGGTGCTCGCCCGACAAGACAGCCAGATAGGATTTGAGCAGGACGACGAGCACGAGGATGGCGCGCTCGACCTTGGGCGAGAGGCCGGTTCGGCCGAAGGCGGCCCTTTGCAGGGACGGCCGGTTCTCCATGAAGGTCAGCCAATAGAGGTAGTCGTACCCGGCGATGCCGCGGAATGCGTCTTCCCAGTCGATGACGCGCGGTGCGGCTCCCTGGAGCATGATGTTCTTCGGTCCGAAATCGCCATGACAGAGCGCCTCGGGCAGATCCGCACGACGATCACCGAGCAGCGTGATCAGCCTGCGGACTTCGGCCGCGGTGGCCTGCTCCAGCAGACCACGGCTCGCAAGGGTCTTCAGAGCCACTGCGGCGGAAGCCAGATAGTGTTCGAACGAGGCAAGCCCATCCGGCCGCCAGTCCTTGAGCCGCTCACTGCATGCGTCTGCCATCGCAGCGGCATCAGCGGGCTCCATCGGGCCGGCCAGCGGCGTGAGCGCGGGCATCGTGAGGCAGAGCCGCACCGTTCCATCCGCGAGCGGGATCTCGAAACGGTCGAGCACGATCATGTTGCCGTAGAGCTGCTCGAGGATGTCGGCTTCCTTGGCGAGGCCGGCGCGCGCGCTCGCGCCCGGTAGATGCGTCTTCAGAAAGCGCTTTTCGCCGGCGAAATCCGCATCGTAGCAGGCACCGAGCGTGCCGCCGGACGCCGGCGTGACCGTGACGTTGCGGTCGAAGGATTTCAGATGCAGCCGCAGCGCGGGCAGGAGGCGCGCGCGATCGGCAGCGATGTCGGGGCGGTCGTCGGTTTCGAAGAACGCGATCTTACTCAGCACGATAGAGCGGGCTCAGATAGTCGATTCGGTCGTAGCCGAAATGATGGGCGAGGGCCGCGGTGCCCTGCGCGATCTGCCTGCGCTCCCCGTCCGAGAGCTCCTGGATCACGACCTGGTTGTAGTCCCTGGTGCTCTTGAGCACGGTTCCCCAGGGCGCGATGGAGTCCTTGATCTCGACGCCGTTCCAGCTCGGATAGAGCATGCTGTCCGCGAAGGGCACGCCGATGAATCCGGCCGCCTCGGTCATGAACTTGCGCTTGTCCTCCACGAGGTCCTCGTAACGGAAGATGCGCACGTTCTCCGGGTACATCCTGGCAAACATCTCGACCGTCGAGTGATAGATGTTCCAGGTGATCAGGTATTTGGTCAGCGGCTGCGGGAACGGGCGGCGCTTGGTGTCTCGGTAGGCCGAGAATGGATTGCGTACGATGTGCAGGATGCGGATGTTGGGAAAGTCGCGCACCATGCGATCGGCATCGATCCCGATGGCGGGGGAGTAGCCGACATGCACCATGCCGGGGCGCGGCTTGGTGTAATAATTCTCCCAGGCCGTGAAAGTCGAACGGAAGAAGGCTTCGATCACCTTGCGGCGCGGGATCGGCGCCTCGCCGCACAGCCGGACGAATTCGGCGACGCGCTTCTTTTCGTCCAACACGCAGTCCGCATCGCGGAACTTGGAGCCGTTGCGCTTGCGCAGGAAGGTCTTCAGTTCCTCGTCGATCATCTGCTCGTAGAGCTCGATCGCCGTCAGCCCCTCCGGGAATTCGGGATAGCGGTACTGGACGCGCTCGACCGAGGCCAGGAAGTCGTTGAAGTTGCGGTTTCCGAGCTGCGACTCGAAGGGATAGACGAGCAGGTCGGGATGGCCGTCGAAGTGACGATGGGTGACGTTGCCGCCGTGCTCGAAGCCCGCGGAAACCATGGCCAGCCTGAAGTCATTCATGCGTCTACCCCTGCGTCGTCGAACTCGATCCGGCCCCCCGTTTAGCCGCATGGGCCGGATAATCAAGTTCGGATCGCCCTTCAGCCGTGCCGGGAGGGGGCCGGGCAGGGGGAGTTGCCGAAGCGGGACATTGACGGCCCCGGGGTAGCTGATCTACCGGGGGTTTATGCGTGTTTTTGCCACCGGTGCGAGCGGTTTCCTGGGCTCCTATCTCGTTGCGGACCTCATGGCGCGGGGGCACGAGGTGGCCGTGCTGTTGCGGCCGGCAAGTTCCCATTGGCGCCTCGGGCAGCTTCATGACCGGCTGCACGTGATCCCGGGCAGCCTGGAGCACCCGGACGGGCTGCGCGCAGCACTGGGGGCGTTCGCGCCCGAGGCGGTCGTGCAC
>NZ_JALBHA010000684.1:0-2683 GCF_023006445.1 Bradyrhizobium sp. SHOUNA76 | reverse complement strand
GCCAGATCGGCCGCCGCCTGACGGGCGGGGCGGAGGAGCTAACGCCCTCGCTCGAGACCCAGCTGCATTATGTCCGCACGCTCTATGAGGGCGTCTGCGCGCTCTATGGTCTGCGCATCGGCCTCAGGCATGCCCGCAAGCATCTGGGCTGGGCGCTCGACGTCGCGGCGCAGGCGAGCCGTGCGCCGGCCGAAAAGCTGAAATCCTGGCGCCAGAAGATCCTCACCTCGGAGGATCCGCGCCTCGTCCACCAGTCCCTGCAGGATGCCTTCGACGACTTCGCATGGAGCGCTGCTGCATGAGCTCAGCCGTTGAACATCGTCGGCCGCTTGCGTCCGACAGCGACGCCATCCTGGACGCTCTTCCCAATCCCGTGCTCATGATCGGGCCGGACGGCAAGATCGTTGCCGCCAACATCGCGACCGAAGCCTTCTTCGACATCTCGACGCAGTTCCTGAAGCGGCAGTCGCTGAAAGAGCTGGTGCCGTTCGGCAGTCCCTTGCTGGCGCTGATCGACCAGGTGCGTTCGTCGAACGCGCCAGTCAACGAATACAAGGTCGATCTCGGCACGCCGCGCATGGGCGGCGACCGCCAGGTCGACCTGCATGTGGCTCCGCTGACCGAGCGGCCCGGCCATATCGTGGTGATGCTCCAGGAGCGCTCCATCGCCGACAAGATGGACCGCCAGCTCACCCATCGCAGCGCCGCGCGCTCGGTGATCGCGCTGGCCGCGATGCTGGCGCATGAGATCAAGAATCCGCTCTCCGGCATCCGCGGCGCGGCGCAGCTTCTGGAGCAGCAGGCCTCCTCGGAAGACCGCATGCTGACGCGGCTGATCTGCGACGAGGCCGACCGTATCGTGACGCTGGTCGACCGCATGGAGGTGTTCGGCGACGAGCGCCCCGTGGTGCGCGGCCCCGTCAACATCCATTCGGTGCTCGATCACGTCAAACGGCTGGCGCAGTCGGGCTTTGCCCGCAACATCCGCTTCGTCGAGGATTACGATCCCTCGTTGCCGCCGGTGCTGGCGAACCAGGATCAGTTGATCCAGGTGTTCCTCAACCTTGTGAAGAACGCCGCGGAAGCCCTGATCGACGTGCCCGACGCCGAGATCCAGCTCACCACCGCGTTCCGCCCCGGCGTGCGCCTGTCAGTCCCCGGTCAAAAATCCCGGGTATCCTTGCCGCTCGAATTCTGCGTGAAGGACAACGGACCAGGCGTGCCGGACGATCTTCTGCCCAACCTGTTCGACCCCTTCGTGACCACCAAGCAGACCGGCTCGGGGCTGGGCCTTGCGCTGGTCGCCAAGATCGTCGGCGATCACGGGGGCATCATCGAATGCGAATCTCAGCCGCGCAAAACCACCTTCCGCGTGCTGATGCCGATGTATTCCACATCGGTGAAACATGCCGATCAAAGCAGTCGCGCCGACTCTGCCGGGAAGTCGTCGCCTGTGTCACAGGGGGCGAAATGAGGATTAACGATGCCCGCAGGTAGCATTCTCGTAGCTGATGACGATACCGCCATCCGCACCGTTCTCAATCAGGCACTGTCCCGGGCCGGCTATGAGGTCAGGCTCACCGGCAATGCCGCAACGCTGTGGCGCTGGGTCAGCCAGGGGGAAGGCGATCTCGTCATCACCGACGTGGTGATGCCTGACGAAAACGCCTTCGACCTGTTGCCGCGGATCAAGAAGATGCGGCCCAATCTGCCCGTCATCGTCATGAGCGCGCAGAACACGTTCATGACGGCGATCCGTGCCTCCGAGCGCGGGGCCTACGAATATCTGCCGAAACCTTTCGACCTCAAGGAGCTGATCGCCATCGTCGGCCGCGCGCTCGCCGAGCCGAAGGAGCGCGTCTCGACGCCCGACGAGGACGCCGAGATGGAGGCGATCCCGCTGGTCGGCCGTTCGCCGGCGATGCAGGAAATCTACCGCGTCCTCGCGCGCCTGATGCAGACCGATCTCACCGTGATGATCACGGGTGAGTCCGGCACCGGCAAGGAGCTGGTGGCGCGCGCGTTGCACGATTACGGCAAGCGCCGCAACGGCCCGTTCGTCGCGGTCAACATGGCGGCGATCCCGCGCGACCTCATCGAATCCGAGCTGTTCGGCCATGAGCGCGGCGCCTTCACGGGCGCTAACACCCGCGCCTCCGGCCGGTTCGAGCAGGCCGAGGGCGGCACGCTTTTCCTCGATGAGATCGGCGACATGCCGATGGAGGCGCAGACCCGTCTGTTGCGCGTGCTGCAGCAGGGCGAATACACCACCGTCGGCGGCCGCACCCCGATCAAGACCGACGTGCGCATCGTCGCGGCCTCCAACAAGGACCTGCGGGTCCTGATCCAGCAGGGCCTGTTCCGGGAAGACCTGTTCTTCCGACTCAACGTCGTGCCGCTGCGGCTGCCCCCCTTGCGCGAGCGCATCGAGGATCTGCCGGATCTCATCCGTCATTTCTTCGCGCTCGCCGAGAAGGACGGCCTGCCGCCGAAAAAGCTCGACACGCTGGCGCTGGAGCGGATGAAGCAGCACCGCTGGCCGGGCAACGTGCGCGAGCTCGAGAATCTGGCGCGTCGCCTCGCGGCACTCTATCCGCAGGACGTGATCACGGGCTCCGTGATCGACGGCGAGCTCGCCCCGCCGACGGTCAGCCCGGGCGCCGCGGTCCAGCAGGGCGTCGAC
>NZ_JALBHA010000683.1:0-2684 GCF_023006445.1 Bradyrhizobium sp. SHOUNA76 | reverse complement strand
TTCAGCAGCGCCGCGGTCTCGACCGCGTAGCTCTCCAGCCTGGCCCGCGTCGTTGTGCGCGGGACAGCCGGCAGGATGATTGCCGCGAGCAGGCCGATGATCGCGAGCACGCACAGGATCTCGATCAGCGCAAAGCCGCGTGCCTCGCCAAGGCCCTCAGCGCGCGCCGCTGACAATGTCGGCCGCCGTTCCACTGCCGCCTTCCTGACCGTCCGATCCCAGCGAGATGATCTCAAAAGGCGCGCTCGCGCCCGGCGCACGATAGACGTAGATGTGCCCCCAGGGATCGTTCGGCACCACGCCGCCACGTAAATAGGGCCCATTCCAGCCGGTCTGATTGGTGTTGCGGGTCAGCGCGGTGAGTCCTTCGTTCGATGTGGGATAACGGCCGAGATCGAGAAAGTAGAGATCGAGCGCGCTGGAAAAGCTCTCGATCTGGATCTTCGCCGCCTTCGCCTTGGACTCGCTGAGATAGTTCAGCACCCGCGGGCCGACCAGCGCCATGATCATCCCGATGATGGTGATGACGACCAGCATCTCGACGAGGGTGAAGCCCGCCTCCCCTCGGCCCGCGCGCCGCCGGCCGCGACTTAACGATGGACGTTCGATCACCTCAACCCCTCCGTTACCCAATCCTAACCGACAATCTGGCTCACCGACATCAGCGCCGTCATCACCGACGTGATCAGGCCGCCGACGACCAGCGAAATCGCGATGATCGCGGCCGGACCTGCGATGCCGACCGCGCGGTCCAGCGTGCGCTGCAGCTTGGCCTCGTAGAATTCGGCGACGCGTCCCGACAGCATCGGCAATTGTCCGGTCTCGTCGCCGAGTCGGAGCATGCGCACTGCCATCGCGGGCAGCGCCTCCGTCTCAGCCAACGCGTCGGACAACTTCGAGCCGTGGCGAACGCGGTCGGCGGCATCGCTCCAGACCGCGGCCGAGCCCGTCGTCGCCATCATGTCGACGAGGATGCGCAGCGTGATGGTGAGATTGACGCCGCTGCCGAGCAGCAGGCCGAGATTGCGGCAAAACAGCGCCGTCCGGTATGCGCTCATCACGTTGCGGATTGCCGGCAGCCGCGTGATCGCATTGGTGACGCCGCGGCGGACGCGCTCTTGCCGGAGCAAGAGCCACGCCGCTGCGATGACGGCCGCAAGGCTAGCCAGCACCGCATCCGAATTGCCGCGCAGGAACGTGGAGATGTTGAGAAAGACGCCGACGACCGGATCAATCTTGGCGCCGAAATCCTGCAACACGGATGCGAACTGCGGCAGCACGAAAGTGAGGAAGAACAGCAGCACGCAACCCGCCGCGCCCAGCACGAACAGCGGATAGCGGATTGCATCCGACAGCCGCCGCCTCAGCGCCTCGCTGCGCGTGCGCTCGCCGGCCAGTACCTCCAGTACCTGGTCCAGCGATCCCGAGGCCTCACCGACCCGCACCAGCGCGACATACATTGGCGGGAACAGCCCTTCGTGCCGCGCCAGCGCTTCGGCAAAGCTCTCGCCCGCAACGACCCGCGAACGGATGTCGGCAACGACCGGGCGCAGCCGACCGAAGTCCGGATCGGCCGCAAGCAGTTCCAATCCGTCATTGATGCGGGCGCCGGCGCGCAGCAGCAGCGCCAGGTCGCGCGTGAAGATGGTGACGTCTTCCGGCTTGGGCCTGTTGAAGAGGCTGAACACACGACCCGCCGAGCCGCCCTCTTCCGGCGTGACATTGTCGACCAGCACGAGACCGAGCCGCTCGATCCGCTGCGCGACGTCGCCCGGCGCGGGCGCGGCAATGGCGCCGGAGACCAGTTCGCCGTTGGCGTTGAGGGCGCGGTAGCGATAGTTCGGCATGCGTTAGCGCACCGTCGTGACGCGGAAGACCTCGGGCACGGTGGTGTGCCCGGCCCGGCATTTGGCGACCGCATCCTCCAGCATCGTCGTCATGCCGCCCCGCATCGCGGCGGCGTCGATCGAGTGGGAGTCGGTCTGCGGGCCGATCAGCGTGCGCACCTCGTCGGACATTTCGAGGATCTCGAACACGCCGTTGCGGCCGCGATAGCCGGTGCCGCCGCAGCGTTCGCAGCCACCGGCCTCGTGCACGACCTCGCCGCACTTGAAACCAATCACCGCGAAGCGCGGGTCCTCGGCGAGATCGGCCTCGGTCAGCGCATGCGGGATCTTGCAGCGGTCGCAGAGCACGCGCACCAGGCGCTGCGCGACCACCGCGCGCAGCGTGGACTTCAGCAGGAAGCCCTCGATACCGAGATCGATCAGGCGCGGCACGGCGGCCGCGGCCGTCTCGGTGTGCAGCGTCGTCAGGACGAGATGGCCGGTGAGTGCGGCGTGGATCGCGATATGCGCGGTCTCGGCGTCGCGGACCTCGCCGACCATGATCACGTCGGGGTCCTGGCGGACGAAGGCGCGCATGGCGGAGGCGAAGGTCAGCCCGATCGACGGCTTGACCTGGGACTGGTTGATGCCGGGAATCTCGTACTCGACGGGATCCTCGATGGTGAGGATTTTTCGCGTGGGCTCGTTCAGGATCGACAGCATGGTCGCGAGCGTCGTGGTCTTGCCGCTGCCGGTCGGTCCCGTGACCACGATCATGCCGTGCGGCATCGCGAGCAGCCGCGTCATCACGCTCTCGTCGCGCGCGGCGAGGCCGAGCTTGCTCATCTCCAGCAGGCC
>NZ_JALBHA010000682.1:0-2690 GCF_023006445.1 Bradyrhizobium sp. SHOUNA76 | reverse complement strand
CCCGTCGCGGCGTAGCAATCGCGGGCGGCGAAGGCGAGCCCTTCCATCACCGCCCGCATCAGATCCCAATAGCCGTGGCGGGTGCGCAACCCCAGGAATTGCGCGCAGGCCTCGTGCGCGACGAACGGGCCGCGCTCGCCGGCGTCGGAAATGAACGGGTGGAACAAGAGTTCGCCGGGTTGCGCTTGCATGACGCGCTCATCGAGCCGTGCGATCAGATCGGCGCGCGAGCGAGCGATACCCTCGGCGGCGAGCAGGTCGCGTGCGAGGTCCAGCAGCCAGTCGATATTCAGCGTCGCCGCCATGTTCGATTGCATCTGCGCATAATGACCGGAGACCGGAAACGGCATGGTATAGCCGGTGGCCTCGGTATTGAGGACCACCGCATCGGCGCTGGGCGCGAGGCGCATATGCATGCCGGTCGAGCCGATGATGGTGCAGCCGACATCCGGCGCCGGATCGTAGAGTCCGGCCCCCAGCGCATTGCAGATCACGTCGACATAGCCGAGCGAGACCGGAATACCCTGCGGCAGGCCGATCTCGCGCGCCGCGGCGGCGTTCAACGGATGCGTGGTTACGACACCGTCGACGACGTCGGGAAACAGGGTCATGCAATCGGCGATCCCGATCAGGCGCGCGGTTTCGGCGTCGAACCGGCGCTTGCGGAAATCGCCGCAGGAGAAGGTCGCCTCCGACGGATCGGTCGCACGCACGCCGGTGAGCAGGAAATACAGCCAGTCCTTGCAATGAAAGGCGGTGCGGGCGCGCGACAGGGTCTCGGGCGCATGCGCCTGCAACCAGGCCAGTTGCGGTCCCTGCTGGCAGGCATTGAGCCCCGAGCCGGTCCGCCGATAGAGCACCGCATTGCGCTCGCTGTCGCGGATCCGCTCGACGAGGCCGGCCGCGCGGGAATCCAGCCACAGCAAGGCAGGCGCGACGGGACGGCCGTCATCATCGATCAGCCAGGTGCCGTCGCCCTGCCCCGTCACCGCGATGGCGGCAAGCCGCAATGCGAGATCGGGGACCGCCATCACCAGGCCGCGCAGGGCGGCAATTGTGTCGTTCCAAGTCCGCGCCATGTCCTGCTCGACATGGCCGCCGGCTGACGTCATGTAGCTGTTCGGCAGCGCGTATTCGCCGAGCTGCCGCCCGTCGCGCGTGAACGCGACCGTCTTGATCAGGGACGTGCCGGCATCAATGCCGATGATGACGTCGCGGCCAGGCAAGATGCTCATGGTCGGGCCGCCTCCGCATGGTGAATGCAGTTGCCGTCGGCGCCGAACAAATGAAGATGCCGTGCCTCCAGCGCGAACGGCAGGATGTCCCCGGGCCGCGCTGTGATCTTGTTCGGCGTCACCGCGATGAGGAGGCGGCCGTCGCATTCGCCTGCGACATGCGACTGGTCGCCCAGCCACTGGTTGGAGACGACGCGCACGCGCACATCGCCGCTGCCGACGGCGATCTTCTGCGGTCTTATGCCGACGCGGAGGCGCGTGCTCTGCGCGAGCGCGCGGCCGGCGGCAGCGTCGAGCGTTTGCCCTTCCAAGCTGAACGCGAGATCCGCCCCGATCGAGAGGCGAAAACCGCCATCGGCCTGCGCCACCTCGGTCTCGAGCAGGTTCATCGGCGGCTCGCCGATGAAGCTCGCAACGAACAGGTTCACCGGATGATCCTTCAACTCCCGTTCGCTGGCGAACTGCTGAAGCACGCCATCCTCCATCACCGCGATGCGGCCGGCAAGCGCGCTCGCCTCGGTCTGATCGTGGGTGACGAAGATCGCCGTCATGCCGCGCTCGGCAAGCAAGCCTTTGATGCGTCCGCGCAGCACCGCGCGCAGCTGCGGCTCGAGCTGGCCCATCGGCTCATCCAGCAGATACAGATCGGCATCGCGCACCAGGGCGCGCGCCAGCGAGACACGCTGCTGCTGCCCTCCGGAAATCGAGCGCGGATAGCTGTCCAGGATATCGGCGATCTCGACCAGCTGCGCGATCGCCTCGACACGCCGGGTCACCTCGGCATACGAGAGCTGCTGCGCCTTCAGGGCGAAGGCGATGTTCTCGCGCACGGTGAGCGGCGGATAGAGCGAATAGCCTTCGAAGGCCATCGCCACCCTGCGTTTCGCCGGCGGCAATTGGTCGATCCGGCGCCGGCCGAGCGTGATCTCCCCCGAGGTGACGCTCTCGAAGCCCGCGATCATCCGCAAGGTCGAGGTCTTGCCGCAGCCCGACGAGCCTAGCAGCGCGACGATCTCTCCCTTGCCGACCTCCATGTCGAGCGCGCGCACCGCATGGACCGGCGGCTTGCCGCGGCTCTGATAGACCTTATCGACCTTGCTGATCTCGAGCATGCCCATGCCTATCCCGGTCTCCTCATGCCGCCTGCCGTCGATGCGACAGTCCGACGCGCAGACCCGTTGCACGGTCGAACAGAAGCGCCGTCTCTGGCGCGAAGCGAACGAAGACCCCGTCCTCCGCGCTCGCCATGGCCGAGCCCTGCGGCAGGGCGGCGAGCCACTCGGATCCGTCGGCGAAGCGCAGCAGCAGCACGGCCTTCTCATGCATCGGCGTGACCGCGACGATACGCGCCGGCATGGCGTTTTCGCCGGCTTGGCGGCTGATGACGAGATCATCCGGACGCACGCCGAGCCAGCACGGACCGTGATCGACGATCGCGCGATCGGCGGCGTCGAG
>NZ_JALBHA010000681.1:0-2693 GCF_023006445.1 Bradyrhizobium sp. SHOUNA76 | reverse complement strand
CCCCGCCGCCAACGAGCGGGCGAACGTGTTCGACCCGATCGAGGAGCCGCGCACCTCGCGCCGCGCCGCCAATGACGACCGGGAGACCATCGGCCAGCTGCTCCAGGCGCTCCAGAAGGGTCGCCCCGCCCGCAGCGTCTATACCTTCGCCACCATCTTCGCCGGCGTCTGGCTCGCCGCCTGCGCCGCGCTGACGTTCGGCTTCCTGCCCTCGATCCAGGCCGCCATGGGCCAGAGCGGCGGCGTGCTCGTCATCGCCGGCCTGATCGCGATGTTCTTCGCGCCGATCATGCTGTTCTACTTCCTCGCGAGCCTCGTCTGGCGCGGCCAGGAAATGCGCATGATCGCGCAGGCGATGGCGCAGGTCGCGATCCGCTTCTCCGAGCCCGAGGGCTCCGCCTCCGATTCCATGGTCACCGTCGGCCAGGCCATCCGCCGCGAAGTCGCGGCGATGGGCGACGGCATCGAGCGCGCGATCGCGCGCGCCGGTGAGCTCGAGACACTGGTCGCCAACGAGGTCGCCGCGCTCGAACGCGCCTATTCCGACAACGAAGTGCGCATCCGCGCCCTGCTCCAGGACATCGCGCATCAGCGCGACAATCTGGTCGGCCAGGCCGAGCAGGTCCGCAGCGCCATCTCCGGCGTGCAGATCGATTTGCGCCACGACATCGCGCTGATCTCGGACGCGATCGCCTCGCGCGTCGACGAGGTCGCCAAGTCCATCACGGGTGCGCTGGAAGAGCGCGGCGCCCACATCACCAGCGCGCTGAGCAATGCCGGCGACAACATGATCCTGGCGCTCGGCGAGCGCGGCGGCGACCTGCTCGACCGCCTCGAGGAGGCCAGCAACGAGACCACGCGCGCCGTGCTCGACGCCAGCGAGCGCCTGACCACCAGCCTCAACTTCAAGACCGGCCACGTCCACGACGAGTTCGTAGACCTTGCCGACCGCGTCCACGAGATGCTGAACGAGCGCATCGATCGCATCACCGGCGAATTCGAGCAGCGCTCCGCCGCGATCGTCGACGGCATCTCCGAGCGCACCGAGCAGGTGCACGACAGCCTGAAGAATTCCTCGGACTCGCTGCTGCTCGAGCTCGAGCTGCGCTCCAACGACCTCTCCTCCAAGATCGACGACGCCGGCAGCCGTCTCGCCGGCCAGATCTTGACGAGCGGCGACAAGGCGAGCGAGGCGCTCGACGCCACCGTCAACACCCTCGTGGCCAAGGTCGTCAGCCAGACCGAGACCGCGCACGACTCGCTGTCGCTGCAGATGAGCGCGTTCGACGAGCTGGTGCGGAACCAGGGCACCGAGCTGGTCGAGAAGTTCGCCCGCGACTCCGGCACGCTTGGCGCCCTGATCACGCGCCACATCTCCGAGTTCGACCGCACCGTGAAGACCTTCGGCGGCGAGATCGTCGAGCGCATGGGCCAGCGCACGCAGGACATCCATGAATCGCTGAAGACCTATGTCGACAATTTCGACACCCGCTTCACCTCCAACGGCGGCGCGATCACGGCTGTGCTCGACCAGCGCCTGGTGCAGTTCGAGACCACGATCGGCGAACGTGTCACCAACCTCGACTCTTCGCTGAACGGCAAGATCGCCAGCCTCGACGGCACGATCGAAGGCCACATCAAGACGTTCGACGACCAGCTCGTCGGCCGCGTCGCCGCGCTCGAACAGTCGTTCGACACCCGCGCGAAGTCCGTCACCGAGACCATCGACGGACGCCTCAACACGCTGGCCTCGTCGCTGACCGACGGTGCCGCGCAGGCGATCCAGTCGATCGACTCCCGCCTCACCCACCTCACGACGTCGCTGACCGGCGGCGCATCGCAGGCCATCGAAACCATCGATGCGCGCCTCAACCACCTCACGACCTCGCTGACCGATGGCGCATCCCAGACCATCCAGTCGATCGACACGAGGCTGACCCATCTCACCACGACGCTCACCGGCGGCGCGTCGCAGGCGCTCGAGTCCATCGACTCTCGCCTCACCTACCTCACCACCGCCGTGACGAATGGCGCATCACAGGCCGTGCAGTCGATCGACACCCGCCTGACCCTCCTGACCTCGACCCTCACGGATGGCACCGCGCAGGCGATCGAGGCGGTCGACCGCCGCATCACCGGCGTCACCGAGATCATTGACGGCCGCAGCACGCACCTGACCGACACGGTCACTGCGCGCTTCCAGGAGATCCATCAGGTCATCGAGACCAAGGTCGGCTCGGTCGCCAGCGACATCGACGTGCGCGTGGCGCAGTTCGAGGACCTGCTCGGCTCGCGCGTCGAGGCCGTCGCCGGCCGCATCGAAAGCAGCGGCCGCCAGGCCAGCGAGGACATGATGTCCCGCGCCGAGATGATCTCGACCGCGATCCGCTCGCATGTCGAGGACGCCGAACGCTCGCTCACCAACCTCGTCGTCAACACCAGCGAGACGATCCAGACGGGTGCGCGTACCGCCCAGCAGTCGCTGATGACGGTCTCCTCCGACGTCAACGCCCAGCTCAAGATGACCTCCGCCGAGGTCGAGCGCGCGCTGACCGCGGTCGGCACCGGCTCGGCGAACTCGATCCTGAGCAGCGCCCGCGAGGCGCAGTCGACGCTGGTCGCAGCGTCGGGCGAAGCCTCCAACCAGATCAAGGGGCTCGCGGCCGACGTCGAACGCACGCTGTCGGCGGCAG
>NZ_JALBHA010000680.1:0-2695 GCF_023006445.1 Bradyrhizobium sp. SHOUNA76 | reverse complement strand
ATGCCGATCCGCGCCGTGATGCCAGCGCTGCTGCGGGCACATTCGCGCGCCATCTTGGTGATCGAGGCCTGGAAACGGATTTCATTGCCAACGGCCGGCTTGCCGGTGGCCCCGACCGCGTAGGTCGAGGCCCCCGCGCGCACCGTAACCTGGGGGCAATCGAGATCGTCTTCGGCCGGCTGGCCGGGCGCAGGCGGCGGCTTGGGCTGGGCCGGCTCATCGGACTTGCCGCCGAACAGGCTCTTGAAGCGGTCGGTCAATGACTGCGCCGCCACCGGCGAAACCGCTGCGAACGACACCGACAATGCCAGCGCGATCGCCGGCATCCGCCGCAGCACATTCCGCGATGACCGAAGCTGCTTCACCATCAAAGCCCGTACTCCATGACAAAGTCCCCGGCCGATCGCCGGTAGACCTGCGCGTTATATCGTCAAAATCGGCGAACCCAAGGCAGCAAAAAGGGGGATTCGGCTGCACGAATCGGGCGGGCTCAGCCGCGGAAATCCTCGTGCAGCAGGCCGAACAGCAAATGGTCCTGCCAGACCCCGTTGATGCAGAGATAGCGGCGCGCCAGGCCTTCGCGGGAGAAACCGCACTTCTCCAGCACCCGGATCGACGGCGCATTGGTCGGGATGCAGGCCGCCTCGACGCGGTGCAGGTTGAGCTCGCCGAACAGCGTCGGCAGCAGGACCCGCAGCGCAGCCGTCATGTAGCCGCGATGAGCATGGGGTTGCCCGACCCAATAGCCGATGGTGCCGGCCTGCACGATACCGCGCCGCACATTGGCCAGCGTGATGCCGCCGACCATGGCGCCGTCGAGCTCGCGGAAGATCAGAAAAGGATAGGAACGGTCCGCGGCGATGTCCTCGGAATAGCGGCGCAGACGGCGGCGGAAGCCGGAGCGGGTGAGATCGTCCGACGGCCAGATCGGTTCCCAAGGCGTCAGGTAGTCGCGGCTGGTTTCGCGCAAATGCGCCCATTGCAGGAAATCCGACATCTGCGGCGCGCGCAACAACAGCCCGTTGCCGCGCGGCGCGAGGGCGGCGGGTCCACTGGACGGCAGGCGAAAGAGGGCCATGGTGATGCTTCCCGGGGCAGATCAGCCCGTGCGCGGCTCCTAATGCAGCCGCGCCTTGGCACGTGCCCGGGTCAATCCTTCCGCAAAAGACACCGCCGTGTCCAGACCCCTGCCGCTGCCTAATGCGACAACGGCAGGCCGGCTCCGCGACAGCAGCGCACGCGCGGCGTCCCGGGTCGATTCGACGCTGACCGCGTCGATCCGGGCCACCAGCTCCTCGACCGTCTGCGGCCGGCCATAGGCCAGCACATGACGGGCGAGCTGCTCGGCGCGGGAAGAGCAGCTCTCCAGCGCCATCAGGAGGCCCGCTTTCATCTGCGCCTTGGCGCGCGCGATCTCGGCCTCGGTCAGCGTCTCCACCGAATCATTCATGATGTCGACCACGACCTCCATCATCTCCGGCGCATCGGCCGGATCGGTGCCGGTGTAGAGACCGAAGAAGCCGGTATCGGTATAAGGCGCGTGGAACGAGTAGATCGAGTAGCAGAGACCGCGCTTCTCGCGCACCTCCTGGAACAGGCGCGACGACATTCCGCCGCCGAGGATGTTGGTGAAGACCTGAAGCGAGAACAGCGACGAATCGCTCTGCGGCACGCCTTCCAGCGCCAGCGTCAGATGTGCCTGCTCCAGTTCGCGATGCACCACCTTGGCGCCGCCCTTGCCGAACTGCGCGGTTTGCGGCTTCGGGCCCGGCGTCCCCTCGAAACTCGCAAAACGCTTCTCGGCCTCGGCGACCACCTGCTTGTGATCGACCGCGCCGGCCGCCGCCACCACCATGTCGGGCCCGCGATAATGCGTCGAGAGGTAGCCGCGCAGCATGTCGCGGTTGAAGGCGCGTAGCGTCTTGGCCGTGCCGAGCAGCGAGCGGCCCATCGGCTGGTCGGGATAGCAGAGCTCGTTGAGATGCTCGAACACGACGTCGTCGGGTGTGTCCTGCGCGGCACCGATCTCCTGCACGATGACGTTCTTCTCGCGCTCCAGCTCGTCGGGCTCGAAGGCGGGATTGGCGAGGATGTCGGCGAGCACGTCGAGCGCCAGCGGCACGTCGGCCTTCAGCACCCGCGCATAATAGGACGTGGTCTCGGTCGAGGTGCCGGCATTGAGGTCGCCGCCGACCGCTTCGATCTCCTCGACGATCTCGCGCGAGGAGCGCTTGGTCGTGCCTTTGAACGCCATGTGCTCAAGCAGATGCGAAATGCCGTGCTCGTTGGGCTTTTCGTCGCGTCCGCCGACGCCGGCCCAGACGCCGAGCGCCGCGGTCTCGAGGTGAGGCATCTTGTCGGTGACGACGGTCAGGCCGGAGGCAAGCTTGGAAATCTCGACGCTCATCCGGCAACTCCTTGCTTTGCGGCGCGGCTGACCGACAGCACGAACCGCTCGATCTCGGCCTGATCGTTCTTCATCACCTTCATGTGTTCGGATTTGGTCATCAATCCGTCGAGCCAGGCCGGCAATTGCGGCCGCTGGCCGCAGGCCGCTTCGACAGCATCGGGGAATTTGGCCGGATGGGCGGTCGAGAGCACGATGCTCGGCACCCTCGTGTCGGTGGTGTCGCGGTCGGCGACAGCAAGCGCCACCGCCGTGTGAGGATCGACCAGCTCGCCTGCCTCCCGCCAG
>NZ_JALBHA010000067.1:0-19436 GCF_023006445.1 Bradyrhizobium sp. SHOUNA76 | reverse complement strand
CCCCTGGGCGCAGTCGCGCCACATCATCCGGGTCGGGATCGTCGGCGACAGCAGTGACGCCGTCCGGTCCGGCGCGGCATCGAGCTCGGTGACGCCGGCGCGAATGTGGGCCGAGCCCGTGAGCGGGACCTGCACCAGGAAGAAGCGCTCGAGGCAGCCGGGATCGATGCCGACCGACCCGCCATAGGCAACGTAGTTGATGGAAAAGCCGTCGAAGGCCGCGCAATTGTGCCGGGCCGAGAAGTCGGCGGCGCGCGCCTGTGCCGGCTGGAGATCGTGCGGGCAGAAGATGCGCCCGATCTCTTCGGCCGCTTCGTCGACATCGTCGGTAGTGACGCGGGCGAAATCCGCGAGCCGTTCGGCCGCGGGCACCCTTGCGCTCCTTTCCAGCACGGCTGCGGACATGGTCGACCACGCTTCGCGTCACGGAATTGCTTTAAGCCTATAATAGTCCCCCGGGCGCGAAAAGGGCGGCGTCAGCAAAATCGTCATGCTGCACGGCAACAGGCGCCTTCGGATTCGTTTAGCGGATAGACGGCGGCCCATTGTTGATTGAAGCTCCATCCTCGCCGGAATCCATGAGGAGCGCGTCATGACTGCACTCGAAAAGGGCATTACCGCCGCTGGCACAGGCTACGGCGACAAGAGCTGGAACATCCTGGGTCAAGTTTATTTCCCAAAGGCCGTCACCGACTCCACCTTCGCGTTCGAGACCAACAGCGATCCAGGCCAGTTCGTGCCGGTGCACATCCATCCGACCCAGGACGAGTTCATCCTGGTGCAGGAGGGCACGCTCGACCTCAAGCTCGACGGCAAATGGGTCAAGGCCCATGCCGGCGATCTCGTGCGCATGCCGCGCGGCATCCCACACGGCTATTTCAATAAATCCGACAAGCCGTGCCGCGCGCTGTTCTGGGTCTCGCCAATGCAGAAGCTGGAGGCATTGTTCAACCAGTTGCACAATCTGACCGACCCCGCCGAAGTCGTGCGCATCTCGGCACTGCATGAGGTCGACTTCCTGCCGCCCGAGGCCAACGACTAGGCGCGGGCTCCACTTCCATTTGCTTGCGGTTCCGCCGGCGCGCCTCGCGGCCGAACGAAGCCGCTTGCGTGAAACACATTGATTGCGAGCCATCCCATGGTCAGCCCAAAACATGTCTGCGTGATCGGTGCCGGCGTCTCCGGCCTTGCTGCCGCCAAGGCGTTCTCCAGTCGCGGCCACCGCGTCACCATCGTCGAGCGCAGCTGCGATCTCGGCGGCGTCTGGGAGCCGGCGCGCTCCTACCCCGACGTGCAGACCCAGAGCCCAAAGGAGCTCTACCGCTACACCGACCGCGCCATGCCGGACGCCTATCCGGAATGGCCGACCGGGCCGCAGGTTCATGCCTATCTGGCCGACTACGCGAAGAGTTTTGGCCTTGACCGCATGCTGCGCCTCGACACCGAGGTTGCCGGCATGGCTAGGCGTGCCGACGGCAGGCCGGGCTGGACGCTCTCGCTCTGCAGCAAGGGCGGCGCGCGCACGAACGAGGATTTCGATTTCGTCGCGGTCTGCACCGGGCAGTTCAACGAGCCGCGCGAGTTGCATTGCCCGGGCGAGGACGGATTCCTGGCACAGGGCGGCCAGATCCTGCATTCGTCGAAATACGGCGATCCCTCGCTGGCGAAAGGACGCCGCGTCGTCGTGCTCGGCGGCTCGAAATCGGCGACCGATATCGCGGTCAACGCGGTGAAGTCGGGTGCGCGCGAGGTCACCATCGTGATGCGCGAGCCGGTGTGGCGTATTCCCTATTTCATCGGCGGGCTCGTGAACTTCAAGCGTATCCTCTACATCCGCGCGCAGGAGGAGATGTTTCCGGGCTGGGGCATCGGTGCGATGACGCGGCTCGCACACCGCATCGCCGCGCCGCTGGTGTGGGCGAACTGGCGCGGGCTGGAGAGCCTGTTGAAGGCGCAACTCAAGCTTGGCCGCTGCAAGATGGTGCCGAAGGAGCGGATCGAGGACGGCGTCAACTGCTCGGTGCCGATCGCAACGCCGGGCTTCTATCCGATGGTCGCCGACGGCCGCATCAAGGCGGTGTTCGGCACGTTCGACCAATATGACTGCGACAGCATCGTGATGAGCGGCGGCGAGCACATCAAGGCCGACGTCGCTGTGCTCGCGATCGGCTACAAGCTCGGCGTGCCGTTCCTGCCCGAGGCTTACAAGCAGAGGCTGGTCGATGCCGACGGGCAGTATCGGCTCTACCGCCTGATCGCCAACCCCGATCTGCCCGAACTCGGCTTCGTCGGCTTCAACTCGTCGTTCTGCACCGTGCTCTGTGCCGACCTCGCCGCCAACTGGCTGGTGCGCTATGCCGACGGCCAGCTCGCCAACCAGCCGACGGCGCAGCAGATGCACGACAACATCGAGATGATGCTGCACTTCAAGCGCGTCGAACGGCCGGCGGCCGGCGTCTATGGCGGCCTCTGCGTCGCGCCCTATCACTACCGCCATTTCGACGAGCTGATGGCCGATATCGGGGCGAAGAACCAGAAGTGCGGCGGCCTTGCCGGCCGCTTCCAACCGCCGGATGCGGGCGCCTATGCGAAATTCCTGGCGACGGCGCCGGATTACCGGGCGGCGTGAGAAGAATTGCGACTGAGCGGGATTTGCATCTCGCCAGCCCGCGCTTCCGATGCTTACGATCTCCCTGGCCAGCGAATCGATGGGAAACGGCCATGGGATCCAGACGTCTTGCCATCTTTGCGGCTGTTGCCTTCTTCGCGGCGGCGCCCGCCGCCGGACAACAGCGCGCGCTCACGCCCCGGCAGTCGGAGGCGGTCGCCGCCTATGACCGGGCGCTCGCCGAGTTCAAATCGGTCCTCGCCGAGCGGCGGCGCCAGATCGACGCCAAGGAGCCGCTGCCGAACCTGCCGGGACAGGCGCTTTATCTGGCGCGTGTCGCCGTGATCAGCAGCTACAAGGATCTCACCGATGCCATGCCGTCGCGGATCGGCAAGCCGAACAAGTTCGAGATTCCTCCGGCCTATTTCGACGCCGAGATCGAGCCGTTGATTGACGAGTATTCAAAACTGTTCGACGTCATGGAGGCGCCGCCCGCCAATGCGCAGAACTCGGCGACACCTTTCAAGGACGTCGTCGATCTCGCCAGAGCGATCGCGCGCGCCAAGGGACTCGCGCCTGACCACGCGGACGCCGCGGGACGCATCAGCCTCGGGCTTTTTTTTGCCGAGACCAACGGCAAGCAGAACGTTCGCAACGGGCGCTCGAACACCTATATGGGCAGCTTCCAGACCGGCCCGTCCGAGGACCGCAACGGCCACAGGAAATGGGAGGCGATCAAGGGCGAGATCGCGACGATCGATCCGGGCCTGAGCGCGCGCGACGACAAGGAGGAGGCGCGGGCCCGCGGCACCGACCACCGCTTCAACCATTGGACCAACGTCCGCGACGGCCTGATGAACGCGCATGCGGATGTATTCCGTGAGATACCGGGAATCGTGAAGACGCTGCCCGACCCGATCGACCAGATGAAGCTGTTCGAGCTGATCCAGATCGTTCCCACCCCGACCAGATCGGCCCTGAAGTCGGGCGATCTCCTGAACTACCGGGTGTCCAGTCCCACGATCATGAAGCACCTGCGCAACAACAGCATCTTTGCCTTCGGGCAGGCCGATCGGGCGCGCACCTCGGCAAGCTTCCGCGAGATCCTCGCGGCGATGTGGCTGTTCAACCGCAAGTTCGAGCGCGCCATGGCGAAGTACGAGGAGATCAAGGGACGCTGAGGGGCGGTTGCAACCGCTACCGGACGTTGTAGGCTCTTCGCCTCATCGGCGGCACGGACCTTTTCATGCGCATCCTCATTCTCGGCGGCAGCCAGTTCCTTGGGCGCGCGATCGCCTCCCACGCTTGTGCTGCCGGCCATGACGTGACCTGCGCCGCCCGCGGTCTCGCGGGGCCGATCGCGGCGGGCGCCCGCCTCATCCGGATCGATCGCGACGTCGCTGACGGACTTGCGCCACTGACCGGCGAGACGTTCGACGCAGTGGTCGACGTCTCGCGACATCCCGGTCAGGTCCGCCGCGCGGTCGCAGCGCTGAAGCGGCCGGGTGTGCATTGGACCTTCGTCTCGACCATCAGCGTGTACGCGGATAATCGCATACCGGGACAACGCGCCGACACGGCACCGCTGCGTGAGCCCGTTTCGATGGATATCGAACACAGCACCGATGCCATCTATGGCGGCGCCAAAGTCGCTTGCGAGCAGGCGGTCGGCGACGATGCCTTCATCTGCCGAGCCGGCCTCATCGCCGGGCCGGAGGACACGACCGGGCGCTTCGCCTATTGGCCGGCGCGGCTGGCGCGCGGCGGCGAGGTGCTGGCGCCGGGATCGCCTGACGATGCCGTCCAGTTCATCGACGTGCGCGATCTCGCGCAATGGATCGTGCATGCCGCAGAGGTTCGCCTCACCGGCATCTATGACGGGATCGGACCGCTGCGCACGCGCGGCGAGTTCCTGGTCGAATGCGCCGCCGCACTGAACGCGTCCTGCACGTTCACCTGGGTCGATCGCGCCTTTCTGGAAGCGCATGACGTGCGGCGCTGGGCGGGTCCGCGGTCATTGCCGCTGTGGCTGCCTCTGCCCGACTTCGCCGGCTTCATGACGCGCGACCCCTCGCCGGCCCGCGAGGCTGGCCTAAACTCGCGCTCGGTCGCGGTTACCGCACGCGACACGCTCGAATGGCTCCGCACCAGCAACGGCCCGGTCGTCGGGCTCACCGCCGAAGACGAGCGGGACGTGCTTGCGGCGTGGCATGCCCATGCGACCGCTGCGACCGGGATCTAGCCCGATCTCGCGCAAACCAAACCGACCTCTCCCTACTCCGTCCGGATCGGCGCGTCCTTCAGGCCATTATCGTCGTAGGCCTTGCGCAGCGTGCCGTTCGTCGTCGCATCCGTCATGAACGTCGTGACGAAGGTCAGTGCTTGATGATGGCCGAGCGGCACGGCGACGGCCGTCACCGTCTTCTTGAACGTCTCGTCCAGCACCCTGGTGCCGGGAATCTTCTGGGCCATCTTGTTGAGCTGATCGCGCGACAGCGCGAAGGCGTCGATCTCGCCGCTCCTCAGCAGGCCGAAGATCTCGTCATAGGTCTGATAGCCCGTGACCTTCGCATGCTTTAGATGCGCGATCGCGCCGCGCATGGTCGTGGTGGCGTTGACGGCGGCCACCTTGATGCCGGGCTGGTCGAGGCCGGCGAAGTTCGTGACGTTCGAGCCCGGCTTGACGATGTAGGTGGCGTCCGCGACCTCGTAGATCGGCCCGAACAGCATCTTGGTCTCGCGCTCGGGATCTTTGGGCAGCCAGGTGACGTCCCAGGTCCCCTGGCCAGCGGCATCGGTGATCTGTCCGGAATTCTGGTGCACGACATATTCGACTGACACGCCGAGCTGGACGGCCATCGCCTTGCCGAGATCGACGGGAACGCCGGCATAGCCGGCATCGGTCCTGGTCGACCAGAATGCGCCGCCTGCGGGGCTGATTGCGATCGCGACCCGCAGCTTGCCGGTCGGCGCGATCTCGTCCTTCAGAGCGTCAGCTAGCGCGGGCATCGCAACCGCCGCGGCGAGAAGGAGGCCGGCGAGGGCCGACCGAAATGGCGTTGGCATGTCATGGTCTCCTCACCTTTTCTTCTTGGCTTCTTCCCGGCTGGCTCGCGCACCGTGACACGGTCTTTGACATAATTCTGGTCGATCGTGCGCTCGGTGAAAAGCGGTTTGTCATGACAAATCTGTCAAAGGCCACACCGCCCCGGGCAGCGCAAGGCCTGCGACTGCCATAGCCATGGTGTTTCACGGCCGGACATTTGTTGGTAGCCTGTCGCACCGACAGACGATACTCGGGGGGCTACCGAATGACCTCATCGAATCCCGAATCTCCCGAACGGCGCAATGAAGTGTGGAGACAGGCTGGGCGGACACTCGCCGCCACGGCCGTCGTGATCGCGCTGACGGGTTGCGAGGACAAGAACACGTTCGTGGCACCCCCGCCCCCCAAGGTGGAGGTGGCAACGCCGGTGCAGCGTCCGGTCACGCGCTACATCGAGGCCACCGGCAACACCGCGCCGATCAAGAGCGTCGACCTCGTGGCGCGGGTGCAGGGCTTTCTGCAATCGATCGACTATCAGGACGGCAGCTTCGTCAAGCAGGGCACCCAGCTCTTCACGATCGAGCCGGAGACCTATAAGCTCAAGCTCGAGCAGGCGCAGGCGGCCGAGACCGGCGCGCAGGCCACGGTCAAGCAGGCGGAAGCGGACTTCAAGCGGCAGGTCGAGCTGGTGCAGCGCCAGGCGGTCTCGCAGTCGACGCTCGATACCTCGACGTCGACCCGCGACAACGCGCAGGCCAGTCTCTCGCAGGCCCAGGTCAACACCAAGCTCGCCCAGGTGAACTACGGCTACACCAACGTGACCGCGCCGTTCGACGGCATCGTCAGCGCCCACATGGTCTCGGTCGGCGAGCTCGTCGGCGTGTCCTCCCCGACCCAGCTTGCGACCATCGTCGCGATGGACCCGATCTGGGTAAACTTCACGGTCAACGAGCAGGACGTCCTTCGCATTCGCGCCGAAGCGGCCCGCCGCGGGCTGACCGTCGCCGACCTCAAACAGTTGCCGGTCCAGGTGGGCCTCCAGACCGAGACTGGATATCCGCATGAAGGCCACCTCGACTACGTCTCGCCGACCCTCAATACATCGACGGGCACGCTCGCGGTGCGCGGCGTCGTGCCCAACGACAAGCGGGCGCTGCTGCCAGGTTATTTCGTCCGCGTCCGCGTGCCCTTCGACCAGGAGAAGAGCGCCCTGCTCGTCCCCGACACCGCGCTCGGCAGCGATCAGGGCGGCCGCTATCTCCTTGTCGTCAATAACGACAACATCGTCGAGCAGCGCAAGGTGCAGATCGGCCCCGTCGACAACGGGCTGCGCGTGATCGAGAGCGGCTTGAAGCCGGAGGACCGCGTGGTGATCGCTGGGCTGCTGCGGGTGATTCCGGGCCAGAAGATCGATCCGCAAGCAACGAAGATCGAGCAGCCACAGGCGTCTGCCAAGTAGGAGCCGCCGCCATGATCTCAAAGTTCTTCATCGAGCGGCCGGTCCTCTCGAACGTCATCGCGCTGTTGATGATCCTGATCGGCGGCGTCGCGCTGTTCAATCTCGCCGTCGCGCAATATCCGGATGTGGTGCCGCCGACCGTGCAGGTCACCACGCGCTATCCCGGCGCCAGCGCCAAGACCGTGATCGACACGGTTGCCTTGCCGATCGAGCAGCAGGTCAACGGCGTCGAGGACATGCTCTACATGCAGTCCTACAGCGGCTCGGACGGCACCTACACGCTGACCGTGACCTTCAAGATCGGCACCGACCTCAACTTCGCGCAGGTGCTGGTGCAGAATCGCGTGTCCAGCGCGCTGTCCCAATTGCCGAGCGCCGTGCAGAATCAGGGCGTCACCGTGCAGAAGCGATCGACCTCGATCCTGCTGTTCGTGACGCTGACCTCGCCGGACTCCAGATACGACAGCCTCTACTTAAGCAACTACGCCACCATCAACATCCGCGACGAGCTCTCCCGCCTGCCCGGCGTCGGCAACGTCACCGTATTCGGCGCCGGCCAGTATTCGATGCGGGTCTGGCTCGATCCGAACAAGCTTCAGGTCCGCGGTCTGGTGCCGCAGGACGTCATCAACGCAATCCAGCAGCAGAGCCAGCAGGTCTCCGCCGGTCAGGTCGGCGCACCGCCGACGCCGCCGGGTCAGGCGTTCCAGTACACGCTTAACGTCAACGGCCGGCTCGACGACACCAGCCAGTTCGAGAACATCATCGTCAAGTCCGGCACCAGCGGCGACGTTACGCGGGTGCGCGACGTCGGCTGGGTCGAATTGGGCGCGCAGACCTACAGCCAGATCTTCTCGCTCAACAAGCAGCCGGCCACCGGCATCGGCGTGTTCCAGTCGCCCGGCGCCAACGCGCTCCAGGTCGAGCAGGCCGTCGAGAAGAAGATGGCGGAGCTCGCCAAGCGGTTCCCGGAAGGCATCAGATACGACACGCCGTTCGACACCACCAAGTTCGTCGAAGCCTCGGTGCACGAGGTCTACATGACCTTGATCGAGGCCGGCCTGCTCGTGCTGGTCGTGATCCTGGTCTTCCTGCAGGACTGGCGCGCGATGCTGGTGCCGGCAACCACCGTGCCTGTCACCATCATCGGCGCGTTCGCCGCGATGGCGGCGCTCGGCTTCACCATCAACATGTCGACCCTGTTTGCGATCGTGCTGGCGATCGGCATCGTGGTCGACGACGCCATCGTCGTGGTCGAAGGCGCGGCGCACAACATCGAGCAGGGCATGAACGGCCACGACGCCGCGATCAAGGCAATGGACCAGCTGTTCGCGCCGATCGTCGGCATCACCCTGGTGCTGATCTCGGTGTTCTTGCCGGCCTCGTTCCTCGCCGGCCTCACCGGGCGCATCTATTCGCAATTCGCGCTGGTGATCGCGGCGACCGCGCTTCTCTCCGCCATCAACGCGGCAACATTGAAGCCGACGCAATGCGCGCTGTGGCTCCGGCCGACGGTGCCGCCGGAGCAGCGCAATTTCTTCTACCGGGGCTTTAACGCGGTCTATAACCGTATCGAGCGCGGCTACACACGGCTGATCACGTTCCTGTGCAGGCACGCGACGGTCTCAGTGGCTTTCGCGCTTCTGGTCATCGCAGCCAGCGGCTACGGTCTGTCGCGGGTGCCGACCGGCTTCCTGCCGATCGAGGACCAGGGCTACCTGATCGCCGCCGTCCAGTTACCCGATGGAGCTGCGCTTGAGCGCACCCAGACGGTGCTCGACCGGGCGAGCGAGATCATCAAGGATACGCCCGGCGTCCAGCAGGTCATCACCATCGCCGGCATCTCCGCGCTCGACAACAGCGCCAGCCTTGCCAATGCCGGCGTCGCCTACATCATCCTGAAGGACTGGGAGGCGCGCAAAGGCCCCGGCGAGGATCTGCGCTCGCTGGTGTACGGGCTCAACGACAAGCTCGCGACCATCATGGAAGCGCGCACGCTGGTGCTGCCCCCGCCGCCGATCCAGGGCATCGGCAACGCCGCCGGCTTCTCGATGCAGGTCGAGCTGCGCGACGGCAACAGCGATTTCGCCAAGCTGCAGGCGATCACCGGGGCGATGGTCTCGAACGGCCAGAGCCAGAGCGCGCTGCAGCGCGTGCAGTCCTCGTTCCGCTCGTCGGTGCCGCAATTCAACGTCGAGATCGACCGCGTCAAGACCCAGACGCTGCACGTCACCACCGATCAGGTGTTCTCGGCGCTGTCGACCTATCTCGGCTCGTCCTTTGTCAACCAGTTCAACAAATTCGGCCGCGTGTTCCAGGTCTACACCCAGGCCGATCCCGCCTTCCGCGTCACCGAGCGCGACATCGCCAACATGCAGGTTCGCAACTCGAACGGCGACATGATCCCGATCGGCACCGTCGCCAAGATCACGCCCGCCACCGGCCCGTCGCTGATCAGCCTCTACAACCTCTATCCGTCCTCGACCGTGATCGGCCTGCCGGCACAGGGGTATTCTTCCGGCCAGTCGTTGAAGCTGATGGAGGAGATCGCGGAGAAGACGCTGCCACCGGGCACCGGCTATGAATGGACCGCGATGTCCTATCAGGAGAAGGCGGTCTCGAACCAGATCTACTGGGTGTTCGGCCTCGCCATGCTGCTGGTCTATCTCGTGCTCGCCGGCCAGTACGAGAGCTGGTACGCGCCGATCTCGGTGATCCTCGCGGTGCCGCTGTCGCTGCTCGGGCCGATGCTGATCCTCTCCGGGCTCAAGATCGACAATAACCTTTATTGCCAGATCGGCCTGATCCTCCTGATCGCGCTGTCGGCCAAGAACGCGATCCTGATCGTCGAAGTCGGGCTCGAGCTGCACAATCGCGACGGCAAGCCGGTGCTGGAGGCCGCGATCGAGGCGGCGCGCGCTCGCTTCCGCCCGATCCTGATGACCTCGTTCGCCTTCATCCTCGGTGTGGTGCCCTTGGTGCTCGCGACCGGCGCCGGCGCCAGCGCGCGCAAGTCGATCGGCATCACCGTATTCTCCGGCATGCTGGCCTCGACCTGCCTGGCGGTGCTGTTCGTGCCTGCTTTCTTCGTGGTGGTGCAGCGGTTCGAGAACTGGCGGGCGAGCAAGAAGGCGCCGAAGGGGGCGGAGGTGAAGCCCTAAGAGCCGTTGGGTCGGATCAGCGGCGCTGCACGCTCGGTGTAACCTCTCCCGCCTGCGGGAGAGGTCGGCGCGAAGCGCCGGGTGAGGGTTTTTTCCTCTGGGGGAGTGTCCCAATGCGGGGAAAGCCCTCTCCCCGCCCCTCTCCCGCAAGCGGGAGAGGGAGCGCACCGCCCACACGGATATGGCTTGCCCCTAGCCCTTCTCCGCCGGAGCCTGCCGGGCCTCGCCGCTCGACACCAGCAGCACCGAGACCTTCGACTGCCTGAGGACGGCGTCGGCGACGCCGCCGAAGGACAGATGATCGCCCTGGATGCGGTCGACGCCCATGACCACGAGATCGATGTCGGTGGTCTCGATCTCGCCCAGGATCGCGGCCTCCGGCGCCCGGTTCACCCGCAGCGTGGTGGTGATGTCGACGTCGTAGCGGGCGGCGAGATCGCTGGCGTCCTTCAGGATGCCCGCCTCCTGGCTGAGGCCACGGGAGGCCCCGCGCTGCGTGCCCTTGTCGCGCGTCGTCGCGACATAGATCACCCGGAGCGAGCCTGATCCGGCCTGCGCCAGCGCGACCGCGACCTCGGCCCCGCGCTTGGAGACGCCGCTGCCGGAGACCGGAACGAGGATGTTGAGCCCTTCTGGTACCGGCTGCTTCAGGTGCTTGCCCTTGGCCGCCACGATTGCGAGCGGTCCTTCAAACGTTGCTGCGATGTCCTCGATCTTGCGGTCGAAGCGATCCTTGGTCGCAGCGACCTTGTCGACACCGACGACGAGCAGGTCAAAACCCTTGCGCGCCTCCTCAGTGATGGTCTCGCCGAGTTCCGCACGCCGCGCGCGGGTGACGACATCGACGCTGCCGGCGCCTCCCTCGCCGCTCGCGGACACCGCCTCGGCCGCCTTCTTCACCACGGCCTCGTGACTCTCCTCCTCGTTGCGGCCCTTCTCCCGCTCCTCAGGCCGCTTACCGATGTGGAGCACGGTGATCGGCAGGCCGCGCATGCCGACGACCAGGCCCGCAATGTGGGCGGCAAAGGTGGCGTTGACGCTTTCGTCCACCGCCAGCAACGGGCGCTCGAGATTGGCGAGGAAGCCGCGCTTGTCGAATTCCTCCCGTTCCAGGCGCTCCTTCTCCTCCTTGCTCATTGGCAGCCTTGCCAGCGCCGCGCGCAGCATCGGCGGCATCGCCATCGTGGTCACGATCGCCATGGTCACGATCATCGTGAACAGGTTCTGGCTGAGCACGCCGATGGAGAGGCCGATGGTCGCGATGATCACCTCGGTCGAGCCGCGGGCATTCATGCCGCTGGCTAGCGCGAGCGACTCCCGCGTGCTGAGGCCGCCCAATGTGCCGCCGACGAAGGCGCCGCCGAACTTGCCGACGCTGGCGATCACGACCAGGAGGCCGGTGAGCATCAGGAGATTGGGATCGCGCAACACCGAGAGATCGGCGGCAAGGCCGGCCAGGCCAAAGAACACCGGCATGAAGAAGCTGGAGATCAACCCGCGCAAACGCTCGTCGATCTGCCGCGTCAGGATCGGGGATTCCCCGACCAGGATGCCGGCGACGAAGGCCCCGAGCACGGTGTGAACGCCGATCAGATGCGTGATCATCGCCATGACGCTCATCAACAGCAGGATCACCGTGATGACCGCCGCCGCGCTGACGAGGTTGTCGTTGGCCCACCGAATGAGCTGGAACACCAGGCGGCGGCCGATGGTGAAGCTGACGGCGAGAAAGGCGAGCGTTCCCAGCACGGCTTTCGCCACCGAGGCGATATCCAGCGTGCCGTGCGACGCCAGGCTGAAGATGACGGCGATGATGATCCAGCCGATGGTGTCGTCGATGACGGCGGTCGCGACGATGATCTGTCCGACATTGCGCCGCATGAAGTTCATCTCGCGCACGACCACCGCGACGATCTTCACCGAGGAGATCGACAGCGCCGTGCCCATGAACAGCGAAGCCACCAGGCGCTGCTGCGGATTGGGCAACAGCGCATCCGGCAGGAACTCGCCGAGCGCAAAACCGCAGGCAAAGGGCACGAGGATGCCGGCGATCGAGATCGCGATCGCGGCCCTGCCGACCTTCCGGACCAGCTTGAGGTCGGTCTCCATGCCGGTGAGCAGCAGCAGGAGCAGGATGCCCACTTGCGCGATGCCGTCGATCATCGCCTTCTGCTCGGGTGTCCTCGGGAAGATCGCGTGCTGGGCCTCCGGCCAGATCCAGCCGAACAGCGATGGCCCGAGAATGATGCCGGCGAGCAATTCGCCCATCACCGAAGGCTGGCCGATCCGCTGCATGATCTCGCCGAGGCCGCGGCCGACCGCGATCAACAGCACGATCTGCGCCACCAGCAGGAATTCGGACGGGCCGGCGGCTTTGCCCGCTTCGGCACCGGCCGCAATGGTGGTGAGGACAAGCGCCGCGGGGACAAGGCCGACCGGTCGGAGCAGGCTCCATGGCATGCAGGTGTCTTTCCCCCTTCACCCCGGTGTCGGGGCCATGGGGATAGAACCCGCGGGTGGTGGAGCGGGTTCCCGGCCTTCTCCGTCATTGCGAGCGCAGCGACTTGTCGGCCGAAGCCTTGGCGAAGGCGGAAGCAATCCAGAATCCTTCCGCAGAGACAGCCTGGATTGCTTCGTCGCAAGAGCTCCTCGCAATGACGGGGAGAGAATTGCGGCCTCACGCCCGGCTCGTGCCCCGGACGCAGCGCAGCACCGCTTGGCGGTGCGCTGCAGAGCCGGGGCCCACACGGCACGGGAATTCGTAGCTTCCGGGTCCCGGCTCTGCGCTCCGCTTCGCTGCGCGTGTCCGGGACACCAGGACCCTCACACCGCCTGCGGCGTCCTGATCTCGCGCGGCAGGATGATCGCGGCCGCTATTGCGAGCAGGCAGAGCGCGGCGAAGGCGTGCAGCATGGTGACGAAGCCGCCCTGCTCGTAGAGCCAGGCGACCAGGCCGACCGAGGCGCCCGCCGCGGTGAAGCCGATGAAATAGCGCACCGCGTAGGCGCGCGAGCGCCATTCCTCGCTGGTGTATTTGCCGACCATGGCGTCGTTCACCGTGACCTGCCCGAACGCGCCCATGACGATGCCGATCGAAACCAAAATCAGCGGCAGATTGTTGAGGGTCGCGGCCAGATACAGGAACGGCGCCAGCATGAAGGACAGCGGCAGCGCCACCGTCTTCAGCGAGTAGCGGTCGAGCAGCCGACCGATCGTGTACTGCGTCATCGCGCCGAACACGTAGACGCAGGCCGCGATGACACCGAGTAGCGCCGGGCTCTTGGTCAAATCCGCGAGCCGCTCCGCAAATAGCTTGGGCAGCGCCACGGTGACCGCGTTGAACGTGGTCGAGATCGCGATCACGACGATCAGCAGCGACAGCACCACGCGCCACATGTCCTGTTTTGCCACCCGCGCCTGCGCCGCAGCCTGCTTCGAGCCTTTGCGATCTTCATGGACGATGGTCATCGCAAAGGCGATGCCGATCAGGATCGTGACCACGCCGGGAACGATGAAGGCAAAGCGCCAGCCAAGATATTGGCCGACCACGCCGGTGACCAGCGCCGAGGAAGCGACACCGAGATTGCCCCAGACGCCGTTGATCCCCATCTCGCGGCCGAGCCTATCGGCATAGGACACGAGCATCGCGGTGCCGACGGGATGATAGATCGAGGCAAAGATGCCGATCGCCAGCAGCGCGGCGCCGAGCTGCGCCGGGGTCTGCACGAAGCCGACCGCGACCATGGACAGGCCGATTCCGACGAAGAAGATCAGCATCATGTGGCGGCGGCTCCAGCGGTCCCCCAGCCAGCCGGTGAGCAGCGAGCCCGCGCCGAAGGCAACGAAGCCCGGTGTCGCGTAAGGCAAAAGTTCCGAATAGGCCATACGGAGCGCCGGCCCCATGATGATCACCGCCGCCGCGAAGATCAGCATCGAATAATGGTCGATGAAATGGCCTGCGTTGACGAAACTGATCACCCGGCTGGGGCTGTTCATTTCCCGAATCCTCTCCTGCTCCGAAATGAGTTATATGTCCTCCCCATGACGGGATGCTGCCAATGACTGTCTTGGAAACGCCAATCCTCCGGGAGGTCCGGAGCAACCACCGCTCGCCCGCCGGCGTGCACCTGGTTGCGCGCGACTATCCCAAGGGCATGCGGATCGATCCGCATTTGCACCGCGAGGCGCAGCTGATCTACGCGGCCAAGGGCACGATGCAGGTGACCACGCCCGGGGGACGCTGGCTGGTGCCGCCGGACCGGGCCGTGTGGGTCCCGGCCGGGCTCGAGCACGCCATCGACCTGCTCGCCGACATCGAGATGCGGACGCTGTATTTCGACCTGTCCTGGCTGAAGCGTGAGCAGCGCCATGAGGGATTGACCAAGGAATTCGTGGTGCGGGTCTCGCCGCTGCTCAACCAGGCGATCCTTGCGCTGTTCGACGCGCGCAACACGGAGGAGCGCACCGAGCTGCTGGTTCGCCTCGTCATGCTGGAGCTGCACGAGGCCGAGGATTCCGCAACCTTCGTGCCGCTGCCGCGCGAGGTGCGCTGCCGCCGCGCCGCGATGATCGTGCTCGACGACCCCACCGGTCTGCACGACATCGACACGCTCGCGCGCGAGGTCGGAACCTCGGCACGCACGCTGTCGCGGCTGTTCTCGACGGAGACGCAATTGAGCTTCAAGAGCTGGTGCCAGCGCGCGAGGATTGCGGCGGCGATCCAGCGCCTGTCGACGGATGCCAGCGTGTCGGTGAAGCAGCTCGCGACATCGCTCGGGTATGCCAGCGTGCCGGCGTTCTCGGCGGCGTTCCGTCAGGTGACGGGACGGACGCCGACGGAGTTTGCGGGGAAGGGGTGAGGCAGCCGCCAAGCCGCAAGAATTCGTAGGGTGAGCAAAGCGAAGCGTGCCCACGTCTTTCGCTGTCGTAGAGAGGTGGTGGGCACGGCGCAAGGGCGCCTTTGCCCACCCTACGGCAGCGGTCCCCTCGGTGACATTGTCCGCATTCGACGGCATGCCTGCATTCTCCAAACGCACGGCCCGACTAAAGTTGCCGCATTCCTCCGCTTGATTGTGATCGGCTTCCACCCAAATCCCGTGTAAGCTTCTCGCAACGCACAAACCTGACACGAAAGCCCAAATGGCCAACGCCTTCTTCTCCGACCTGCTCGCCACCATCTCCGAGCGCGGCCGCACGCTGCTTCGTCGGGGAGACTCCGCTGACACCAAACGGGATGCGGACGGGCTGATCGAGCTCTGCGATGCGCTGCTGTCGGGCCGGGGCGAAGCCTCCGGCACCGCGATGGCGCGTGAGGTGCTCGACATCTACCGGGAGCTGGATGCGGCGGGACGCCGCGCCTTCTTCGACGGACTGGTGCGCGATTTCGGTCCCGATCGGGAGCGCCTGTCCAAGGCGATCGAGAAATGGCGCGCCCAGCCCGGCGACGAGGACGCAAGCTCCCTGCACTTCGCCTCGGAGCCGCGGCGGCAGGAGCTGATCCGCCGGCTCAACCGCGCGCCCGGCGGCACCGGCGATCTCGTCAACATGCGCGCCGATCTGCTCGGCATGATGAACGGGCACACCGATCTCGCCGCGCTCGATCGCGACGTCTCGCATCTTCTCTCTTCGTGGTTCAACAGGGGGTTTCTCGTGCTGCGCAGGATCGACTGGTCGACCCCGGCCAACATCCTCGAAAAGATCATTCGTTATGAGGCCGTGCACGAGATCAGCGATTGGGACGATCTGCGCCGCCGCATCGATCCGGTCGACCGCCGCTGCTACGCCTTCTTCCATCCCGCGATGGTCGACGAGCCCCTGATCTTCGTCGAAGTGGCGCTGACCGAGACGATCCCCGGCGCGATCGCGCCGCTGCTTGCGGTGGATCGCCAGCATCTGCCGATCGACCGAGCGCGCACCGCCGTGTTCTATTCGATCTCCAACACCCAGCGTGGCCTTGGCGGCATCTCGTTCGGCAGCTTCCTGATCAAGCAGGTGGTGGAAGAGCTGCGCCGCGAATTGCCGAAGCTCGACAATTTCGTGACGCTGTCGCCGGTGCCGGGCTTCATGCCATGGGTGAAGCAGGACAAGGACCTGCCGCTGTCGGACGAGGACCGCGAGGCGCTGAAGCGTCTCGACGATCCCAAATGGTTCGAAAGCCCCGAGACCACGGCGCTGCTCCGCAGCGTGCTGGAGCCGTTAGCTGCGCACTACTTCCTCAAGGCGCGCACGCCGAAGGGCAAGCTGATCGATTCCGTCGCCCGTTTCCATCTCGGCAACGGCGCGAGGCTCGAGCGCATCAACTGGCTCGGCGATCTCTCGCCGAAGGGCGTGCGCGAATCCGCCGGCGTCATGGTCAACTACCTCTACCGCCTCGACGACATCGAGAAGAACCACGAAGCGTATGCCAATGACGGCGAGGTCGTGGCGTCCAGCGCCGTGAAGAAGCTGCTGAAGGGCGAGGGGCGAAGGTTGCTGGATATGCGGTTGTCGTAGCGACAAACTGAACTGTCGTCCCGGACAAGCGAAGCGCAGATCCGGGACCCATAATCACAGGATTGGATTTGGCGAAGACCCGGAGTGACCAGCTCGCTCCATGTTGACGCGAACGTTGCGCTTCGAACGCCCCTACTCCGCCAGCGCCTTCATTTCCTTGTAGAGATCCGACTTGCCCTCGAAGCCGATGCCGACAAGCTCAGGCATGGTGATGTGGCCGTTCTCGACGCGCACACCATCCGGGAAGCCGCCATAGGGCTGGAACAGGTCGGGATAGCTCTCGTTGCCACCTAGCCCTAAGCCCGCCGCGATGTTGAGCGACATCTGGTGGCCGCCGTGGGGAATGCAGCGGCTGGGGGACCAGCCGTGGGTCTTCAACACCTCCAGGGTGCGCTGGTATTCGCACAGGCCGTAGGACAGCGCGCAGTCGAATTGCAGCCAGTCGCGATCGGGGCGCATGCCGCCGTAGCGGATCAGATTGCGGGCGTCCTGGTGGCTGAACAGGTTCTCGCCTGTCGCCATCGGGCCCGGATAGAATTCGGCGAGCGCGGCCTGCAGCGCGTAGTCGAGGGGATCGCCGACCTCCTCGTACCAGAACAAGGGATAGTCGCGCAGCATCTTGGCGTAGGCGATGCCGGTCTCCAGATTGAAGCGGCCGTTGGCATCGACCGCGAGCTGCGCGTCCTTGCCGATTTCCTTCAGCACCGCTTCGATGCGGGTGCGGTCCTCCTCGATATCAGCGCCGCCGATCTTCATCTTCACGACGTTGTAGCCGCGATCGAGATAGCCGCGCATCTCAGCCCGCAGCATCGAGAGATCCTTGCCGGGATAATAATAGCCGCCAGCGGCATAGACGAAGACGCGCGGATTGGCGGTGACGCCGTGGCGCTCGGCGAGCAGGCGGAACAGCGGCTTGCCGGCGATCTTCGCCACCGCGTCCCACACCGCCATGTCGATGGTGCCGACCGCGACCGAACGCTCGCCATGACCGCCCGGCTTCTCGTTGGACATCATCGCGGCCCAGACCTTGTCGGGGTCGAGATTGTCGCCGGAAGCGTTCAGCAGCGACTTCGGATCGGCCTCCAGAATGCGCGAGGCGAAGCGCTCGCGGATCAGGCCGCCCTGCCCGTAGCGGCCGTTGGAATTGAAGCCGTAGCCGACGACACGCTTGCCGTCGCGGACGACATCGGTGACGACGGCAACGAGGCTCGTCGTCATCTTGGTGAAGTCGATATAGGCGTTGCGGATCGGCGATGAGATCGGCTTGGTGATCTCGCGGACGTCGACGATGCGGACGGACATGGGGGTTGGCCTTTCACTTTCGTCATTGCGAGCGAAGCGAAGCAATCCAGAAATGCATCCGCGGAGGGATTCTGGATTGCTTCGTCGCAGGGGCTCCTCGCAATGACGAGGAGAGAGGCGCGCCAGACTACTTCTTATCCCTGAAATACGGCTCCACCGGCCCGTGCACCTTGATGGTCAGCGGGTTGCCGTGGCGGTCCTTGGCGTTCCCTGCGGTGACGCGGACCCAGCCTTCGCTGATGCAGTATTCCTCGACATTGGTCTTCTCGACGCCCTTGAAGCGGATGCCGACGTCGCGCGACAGGATGTCCGCGTTGTAATAGGGGCTGTTCGGATCGACCGACAGGCGGTCCGGAAATTCGTCGCTCATGATTGTCTCGCTTACAGCAGTGTTTCGATTTGATTGCGCAATCCTTCGGGCCGGGCGGTCGGTGCGTAGCGCGCGATCACCTTGCCGGCACGGTCCACCAGGAATTTGGTGAAATTCCATTTGATGGAGGCGCCGAGCAGGCCCGATTGCTGGCGTTTCAGGTACTCGTACAGAGGGTGCGCATTTGCGCCGTTGACGTCGATCTTCTCGAACAGGGGAAAGGTGACGTCGTAGTTGGTGGAGCAGAACGCCTGGATCTCATTCGCCTGCCCCGGCTCCTGCGCGCCGAACTGGTTGCAGGGAAAGCCGAGCACGGAGAAGCCGCGCGGCGACAGATCGCGATAGAGATCCTCCAGCCCGCGATATTGCGGCGTGAAGCCGCATTTGCTCGCGGTGTTGACGATCAGCAGCACCTGCCCTTCGAAACGGCGAATGGCGACCTCCTCGCCGGCAAGCGAGTTAGCCTTGAAGTCGTAGATCACGGTCATCGCTAGCCCACGGGATCGATCGGCGACGGCGGCACGCCGCCGGCCTCGATCGCTTCGCCCGCGAGGAGACACAGATCCTCGCGATAGCGGCCGGAGACGATGTGCACGCCGACCGGCGCCTTGCCGACGAGACCGGTGGACACCACGAGGCCCGGCAGGCCCATGAACGGGATCGCGATCTGCGGCAGCTGCGCTTCCCAGACCCGCTTGAAGGAGTCGTCGTCCTTGCGGTCGAGATGATCGGGGAACGGCAGCTCGCCGGAGACCGGCGTCAGCAACACGGCATATTTTTCGAAGAACAGCATCCAGTCGCGCGTCAGCGTCGCGCGGCGGGTCAGCGCCTTCGCGTAGTTGGCCTGGTCCATCGGCGTGACCCTGCTGCGGTTGCCGCGCAGGCACTGTCCCATCTTGATTACCGGTGCCGGCGGAGACGTGGGCTCCATCAGCAAAACGATGATCAACATGCTCATCGAGAAGAAGCATCCGGTGCGTGCCTTCGTACGTAAGGAC
>NZ_JALBHA010000679.1:0-2726 GCF_023006445.1 Bradyrhizobium sp. SHOUNA76 | reverse complement strand
CTGGTGATCGAGCGCCCCGACGGCGTCGAATTCCGCCGCGCGGTGCTGTCCGATCAGGGCGCCGGCGGCCGCTCGCTGGCAGTGACGCTCAATTCGGCTGTGCCGACCGGGACCTGGCGGGTGCGTGCCTTCACCGACCCGAAGGGTTCTTCGGTCGGCGAGACCACCTTCATGGTCGAGGATTACGTCCCCGACAGGATCGAATTCGACTTGTCCGCCAAGGACAAGCTGATCAAGGCTAACGCTCCAGTAGAGCTTAAGGCGGACGGCCATTTCCTCTATGGCGCGCCGGCCTCCGGCCTCCAGCTCGAAGGCGACATGCTGGTCGCGCCCGCGGCCGAGCGCCCGGGCTTTGCCGGCTACCAGTTCGGCGTCGCCGACGAGGAGACCACCTCGAACGAGCGCACGCCGCTGGAGAGTCTGCCGGAAGCCGACGCCAACGGCGTTGCGACCTTCCCGGTGACGCTGGACAAGCAGCCGGCCTCGACCCGTCCGCAGGAGGCGCAGATCTTCGTCCGCATGGTCGAGACCGGCGGCCGCGCCGTCGAGCGCAAGATCGTGCTGCCGGTCGCGCCCACCGCGGCGCAGATCGGCGTCAAGCCGCTGTTCGGCGACAAGAACGTGGCCGAAGGCGACAAGGCCGAGTTCGACATCCTGTTCGTCTCGCCCGAGGGTGAGAGGCTGCGCCGCGACGGCCTGCGTTACGAGCTCCTGAAGATGGAGTCGCGCTATCAATGGTATCGCCAGAACAATTACTGGGAGTACGAGCCGGTCAAGTCGACCTCGCGCGTTGCCGACGGTGACGTGACGGTTGCATCCGACAAGCCGACGCGGCTTTCGCTCACCCCCCAGCCCGGCCGCTACCGGCTCGATGTGAAGTCGAACGAGGCCGATGGCCCGGTGACCTCGGTGCAGTTCGACGTCGGCTGGTACTCCGACGGTAGCGCCGATACGCCGGACCTGCTGGAGACCTCGATCGACAAGCCGCAATATTCCTCCGGCGACACCATGACGGTGTCGGTCAATGTCCGCAGCGCCGGCAAGCTGACCATCAACGTGCTCGGCGATCGCCTGCTGACGACGCAGACCATCGACGTCAAGGAAGGCACCGCCCAGGTTAAGCTCCCGATCGGCAAGGATTGGGGCACCGGTGCCTACGTCGTGGCGACGCTGCGCCGTCCGCTCGATGCCGCTGCCCAGCGCATGCCGGGCCGGGCGATCGGGCTGAAATGGTTCGGCATCGACAAGCAGACCCGCACGCTGCAGGTGAAGCTGTCGCCGCCGGCGCTGATCCGGCCGAACGCGACGTTGAAGATCCCGGTCAAGCTCGACGGGCTCAATCCGGGCGAGGACGCCAAGATCGCCATCGCCGCGGTCGACGTCGGCATCCTCAACCTCACCAATTACAAGCCGCCGGCTCCGGACGATTACTATCTCGGCCAGCGCCGCCTGAGTGCCGAGATCCGCGATCTCTATGGACAGCTGATCGACGGCATGTCAGGCACGCGCGGCCAGATCAAGTCCGGCGGCGACGCCGGCGCTGGCGAACTCCAGGGCTCGCCGCCGGCGCAAAAGCCGCTGGCGTTGTATTCGGGCATCGTCACCGTCGCCGCTGACGGCACCGCGGAAGTGAGCTTCGACATTCCGGAGTTCGCCGGCACGGCGCGCGTGATGGCGGTGGCGTGGACCGCGACCAAGCTCGGCCGCGCCAACACCGATGTCGTGATCCGCGACCCCGTGGTGCTGACGACGACCCTGCCGCGCTTCCTGCTCAATGGTGACCGCGGCACGGTCAACCTCGAGATCGACAATGTCGAGGGCCAGGCCGGCGACTACGTCATCAACGTGAAGACGGGCGGCCCGGTGAAGATGACCGGCAACCCCGCCACCACCGTCAAGCTCGCCGCCAAGCAGCGCAACTCGTTCTCGCTGGCCCTCGACGCGACAGCGGCGGGGCAGGCGACGCTCGACGTCGACATCAAGGGCCCGAACGGCCTGGCCCTGGCGCGCCACTATGCGTTTGACGTCAAGGCGGCGACGCAGGTGCTGGCGCGGCGGTCGATCCGGACGCTGGCGAAGGGCGAGAGCCTGACGCTGACCTCGGACATGTTCTCCGACCTCGTGCCGGGCACCGGCAGCGTCTCCGTCTCGGCGAGCCTGTCGACGGCGCTCGACGCGGCGACGATCCTCAAGGCGCTCGATCGCTATCCCTATGGCTGCTCGGAGCAGATCACGAGCCGCGCCTTGCCGCTGCTCTACGTCAATGATCTTGCGGCCGGCGCGCATCTGGCGATGGACACCGAGGTCGACCAGCGCATCCGCGATGCGATCGAGCGGCTGCTCGCGCGCCAGGGCTCCAACGGCTCGTTCGGCCTGTGGTCGGCCGGGGGCGAAGATGCCTGGCTGAATGCGTACGTGACGGACTTCCTGACCCGCGCCCGCGAGAAGGGATTTGTGGTGCCGGACGTGCTGTTCAAGAACGCGCTCGACCGCATCCGCAACTCCGTCGTCAACGGCAACGAGCCGGAGAAGGACGGTGGGCGTGATCTCGCCTACGGCCTCTACGTGCTCGCGCGCAACGGCGCGGCACCCATCGGCGATCTCCGATATCTCGCCGATACCAAGCTTGCCAACCTGGCAACGCCGATCGCGAAGTCGCAGCTCGCGGCGGCGCTGGCGCTGGTCGGCGACCGCAACCGCGCCGAACGGGTCTATGGTGCCGCCCT
>NZ_JALBHA010000678.1:0-2731 GCF_023006445.1 Bradyrhizobium sp. SHOUNA76 | reverse complement strand
TACCGCACCACGTGGGCCCCGGCTCTGCAGCGCACCGCCAAAGAGGCGCTGCGCTGCGTCCGGGGCACGAGACTGCCGGTCGAGCAAACAGTCGTTTCAACGACGGCAGCCCTACGCCAGCGTATGCACGATCACCGGCCCCGCGGCCGCGCTCGCGTGCCCCGCGAGCAGCTGGCCGAGATTTTTCTCGATCCAGGCGATGGCGCGCTTGTTTGCCTCCTCGGCCTGCTCGAACTTGTCGAAGATCGAGATCGCGGTGACCGTGTCGTCACCGGCATAGACGACGTAATAGGCGCGGAAGCCGTCGACGTCGCTGATGATCGGAACGGCGCCGTCCTTGATGCGGCGCGCCAGCTCCTCAGCGCTCCCGCTCTTCGCCTTGGCCTGACGGATGGCGGCATACATGGCATCCTCCTTCCAGCTACGTGTTGGGGACATAGTGCCCAAGGTGATCTTACGCCTTGGCAGGCAAACGATCCACGCCCTCGCATCAATCGCCCGCCTTTACCCAACGGATCGCATCTCGACCGACGGTGCGGCCAGCGTGATGGCCGGCACAGTTGTTCCGCGCGCGTTCCGGCATGGTTGCGTCCACACCGGCTGCATCGGGCAGCCGCAACAGGACACCGACCATGAGAACCATCGCGCTTTCGGCTATCGCCGCCCTCGTCGCCATCACGACGTTGGCCGGCTCCGCCCGGCTCAGCCCCGCTGCCGCCGGCAGCCTGGACTGGCTCGGCAACGACAATTACGTGCGCTGCCTGAAATATGTCAGCGCGCTCGCCCATGGCAATGCGGCCGCTTATGACCGCGGCCGCAGGGCCTGCAATCGGCAGTATTATCCTGGCCGTCCCGGCTATGACTACTGAGCAGGCCGGCGCCTCAAACGAAGGCCGCGCAGAGCAGCGCGGCCTTTTCGCAATCGAACCCTGTCTGCAAGTGGAGAAAGCGTCTCGCCGGCCGGGGCGGCCATCCACCTATCCTTGGTTAACCGGCGGCTAACCCAACCCGCGCGCTCTGCAACCAACGGTTAAGCACGCCTCAACATCGCTGCCTTAGTCTTGCCCCACTCACTTTTCGCAAACACCGGTGACCTATCCTGCCGGGCGAAGTGACATCAGGGGGTTCATCATGCGCATTGCGTTGCTGCTGACGGCAACCATCGTCGGCGCGCTCTTCGCCAGTCCATCCCATGCCGGATCGCTCGATGCCGACGCAGCGCAGTCGCTGCCGCCCGGCTTCCAGAGCTACCGCGGCTACATGTTCGACCTGTCGGAGAACTCCGACCGCAAGGACGTCGACAAGCTCACCGACAATCTGAAGCAGCAGATTGATCTCGTCGAAGGCGCTGGCCTCTCGCCGCGAGTGCTGCGCTTCTTCCATACCGTGCCGATCGTCGCGAGCGAGCTGGCCTGCCTCGACGAAGGCGCCGCGACCGCGTGCTACGGCCGGGTCACGCCGGAGATCCACCGCACCGCGCCGCGGACGCTCACGGTGTGGGACCCGAACAAGCAGCGCTGGACGAATCCGAACGCCGTCGACCTCGCGGTCGATTCCGGGCTCGGCGTGATCATGCTGCGTCCGGACATGATGCGGTACGAGAAGGAGGCCGTGCTGCTGCACGAGTTGCTGCACGCCTATCACGCGCGGCTGTTGCCGGACGGCTATGCCAACAAGGGCGTGATCGCCTACTACGCGCTTGCCAAGTCCAAGGACCTTCTCCCCAAGGACTCCTATGCGATGAAGAATCCCATGGAGTTCTTTGCGGTGACCGCCAGCATCTTCCTGTCGGGAAAGAGCGAATTCCACGACCCGAAGTCGCGCGAAGCGCTCAAGGAGAAGATGCCGGACTATTACAAATATCTGGTCGGCGTGTTTGGCTTCGACCCCGAGCCGGCGGCGGCAAACGGCCCGGTGGCCTCGCTGAAATGAGGCGCCCCGCTGAAACGTTCAAAAGCCGCGCGACATGCGCGGCTTTTTTAGTTTTGGCCAGCCGGAAGCTGCGGATGACTCCCCGGCGGGAATTGCCAAGGCAGGGCCCGATCTGCATAGTCCCGCCCGCATCGATACCGTTTTAAGAGGATAGAACAACATGGCGGACGCCGACCTGGATGTCGTGATCCGGCAACTGGCCAGACAGCTGCATACGGGCCTGATGACCCGCGCCAAGGAGCGGCGGGATCGGTTCAACGGCCTTGCGGCCAAGGCCAAGGGCAAGGAGACAGCCGACCGCTTCAAGATGATGGCCAAGGCCACCATGGAGCAGGCCACCGCCGCCGCCAAGCGCCTGCAGATGTCCGCCGACAACGTCGCCGACAGCTACGCGCGATCGATGCGGATTGCCGCCAGCACGCCCGTTGTGGTGAAGGTGGAGAAGAAGGCGAAGGAAAAGCCGGAGAAGAAGACAAAGAAAGCCAAAGCCAAGAAGGCGAAGTAGTCGCGGCTTTCTTCCTTCTACCCCTTGTGGGAGAAGGTGGCGCGAAGCGCCGGATGAGGGTCTCTTTCCTCGACGACAGCATCGTAGGGTGGGCAAAGCGAAGCGTGCCCACGCGTCTGTCGCCGTATTGCAGAGATCGTGGGCACGGCGCAAGTGCGCCTTTGCCCACCCTACGATTCCGGGATTCGTGGAGAGATACCCTCACCTTCGCGGTACTGACACCTGTGTCGGCTCGGCGCTCGCGAGCTCGGCGAGCTTTGCGCGCGCAGCCTCGCGCGCGCGGCCGTCCTTGCC
>NZ_JALBHA010000677.1:0-2733 GCF_023006445.1 Bradyrhizobium sp. SHOUNA76 | reverse complement strand
CGCGCTGGTGCGCTTCACGCCCGAGGCGCGCATCGCCGACATCACCGGGCTGCTCGACAGCTACCACGCCTCGATCGTCGACGGGGCCAAGGGCGGCATGTTCCGCCTCCAGTTCGACAAGGCCATGAGCCAGGACGAGCTCGCTTCGCTGCTCGGCAAGATGCAGCGCGAGAAGTTCGTCAACCTCGCCGTCGCGGCGCCCTAGGCGCGCCGCCAAGCCGATGACAGGCAAGTCCGAGAGCAGGGTGCGTGCCGGGGCCTACGCTTCATCGGTCGGCGCGGTGCTTCTGATCGCCGCCGGTCTCGGCGTCGAGGTTGCGCAGGCGCAGGCGATCATGCGCACGCCCACGATCAGCGTGCCCTCGCGCACGCCGACCATCTCTCCGAGCATCGCCCCGCGTATCACCCCCAGTGTTGCCGCCCGTGCGGCCAGTGTCGACCGTGGCCCGCGGACGATGGCGGCCATTCCCCACACCACGACGTCGCGCGTACGGCCGACGACGCCGGTGCTGCCCTATGCGCGCTATTCGCCGAACCTCTACCCGGCCTGCAGCGCACCCTATCGTGATGCTGACGGCGAGTGCACGGGGCAGCCGATCGCAGGCGGCCAAGGCACTGGAAAATCAGGCAAGAAAAGCGCCGGCAAGGGGCGTGGCAACAACACCCCGGTTGCGGTCACCTCGCGCAGCTTTGCCAACGAATTCGTGGCCGAGATCGATGGCGCGCTGTCGCCCGGCGATGCCGACGAACTGGCCCGCCGGCACGGCCTGACGCGCGTCTCTTCGGAGAGCTTCCCGCTGATCGGGGCCACATTCGGTCTGTTCCGCATCACCGACGGCCGGCCCTACGAGACGGTGCGGCGCGAATTCGCGGCCGACGGCAGCGTGCGCTCGGTCCAGCCGAACTTCCGTTATGCGCTCCAGGACCAGAAATCGGCGACCCCGAGCGAGGGCGATCCCGCGCAATACGCACTGGCCAAGCTCCGCCTGCCGCAGGCCCATACGCTGGCGCACGGTGCCAACGTCACGGTTGCCGTGATCGACTCCGGCATAGACGCCAAGCATCCCGAGCTTGCCAATTCCGTCGCCGACAATTTCGATGCGCTCGGCAGCGCCGAGGGGCCGCACATCCACGGCACCGGCATCGCCGGTGCGATCGTGGCGCATGACCGGCTGATGGGCAGCGCGCCCGAGGCGCGCATCATCGCGATTCGTGCCTTCGGCGGCACCAACGGTGGCGCCGAGAGTTCGTCCTACATCATCCTGCGCTCGCTGAATTACGCCGCCGAGCACGGCGCGCAGATCGTCAATATGAGCTTTGCCGGCCCAAAGGACGCGGTGATCGAGCGCGCCATCGCGGCGACCGCCGCGCGCGGCCTCGTGCTGATTGCGGCCGCCGGCAATGCCGGCGCCAAATCGCCGCCGCTGTATCCGGCCGCCAATCCCAACGTGATCGCGGTCAGCGCGACCGACCAGCAGGACAGGCTGTTCGCCGCGTCCAACCGTGGCAACTACATCGCCGTCGCAGCGCCCGGGGTCGACATCTTCCTGCCGGCGCCCGACGGCAAATACCAGATGACATCGGGAACCTCGTTCTCGGCCGCCTATGTCTCCGGCGTCGCGGCGTTGCTGCTCGAGCGCAATCACGCCTTGAAGCCGGAGGCGCTGCGCATGACCCTGGCGAAGACTGCGCGCGATCTCGGCTCCCCCGGACGTGACGAGCTTTTCGGCGACGGTCAGACCGATGCGTTCGCCGCGGTCATGGCTGTTCCCGCCGACAGCGTGATGCCGGTTGCGGCTGCGTCCGGTACAACAAAACGTGAAGATGCCGGAACGCGTCGCGACGCGCCCGGCAGCCGCGCGATCGAACAGCCCTCGTTGTCGAGTGCCGAGGATAAATCCACGATTTCTCAGGCGGATAGGCCGGCGGCGCGATAACGGCTGCGACAAAGATGCGCGCGGTCCGAAGGTCAAAAAAGCAAACGCCGCGTTGAACGTTCAGCCAGCTGCCACGACCAAATTATGTGGGAGCGGTCATCCCTCCCCATCAGTCATATTAGGCGCGAGCGCCCATCCACCCCAAGCGCCCATATGGCTCGACCCGTCCGGTTGTCCCCCCGGACGGGTCTTTTCTTTTTGGGCCATCCGATTGGGCATCCGATTTTTTGAAGCTTCGCGCTCGTTCAGCCTGCGGTTGAGGGGTCGCAGCTGCGTTCGCCCTGATCGCCCGCCCGGCACGCCGCAAGCCCGTTATGCTTGTGCGAAGCTTGACTCGAAAACACAGCAAATATCCGCACGACTACGGTGATTGATGACGAAAGCCGTGTCGTTGCTGGACAGGACAAAACTTTTCCACAAAATATTCATGTCGCGTCTAAATTGATTCGTGTGCGTTGCGTCCCCCCGCGTCCGTGTTTTCCCCTGACGGGCTGGTTCATGACACATCGCCAAGAGTCCGATTTCGCGTCCGCCCGTGCCGTGGCTGTTGGCCGCGACATCGCGGCACGCTGGTGCGCCCTCGCCGAGCAGCGCCTGCAACATCTCTCCGAAATGTTCGAGACCGGCCGCTGGCGCCGTTATCATTCCGAGATCGCCTTCCTGGAAAACATCCAGGAAGCCAAGCGTGCCGTCCAGACCTGGCGCGCGCTTGCAACCGGCGGGGACGTCGCCGAGGCGGCTGCGAGCGTGACGCCCGCATTCGGTTGGTCGCCGGCGACGATGCCCCGCGTGTTTC
>NZ_JALBHA010000676.1:0-2733 GCF_023006445.1 Bradyrhizobium sp. SHOUNA76 | reverse complement strand
GGCGGCGATGCGGTCGTCTGTCGAAAGGTCTGAGATCAGCCAGGCCCGGGCCAACGCCCGGGTGGCCTCGGCCCGCTCGCCGGCCGGCGCCGTCCTGATCCAATTGATGAACTGCCGAACAATCATGCTGCTTCCGGCTTACACAACAAACGAAAATGATGACGGCTCGTCACCTGCAACACAAAATAAACCACGACGCTTAACAAAGCGTTCACCATAACTGGCTGGTTTAATTGACGTTTTGTTAAGGGAACAAAGGCGTTTCAAGGCACGTGCCCCGGCTTTGCAGCGCCTCTTCGGCGATGCGCGGCAGAGCCGGCCCCATTTCTCCAGGAGGATAGGCTGCGGCATGGGTCCCGGCTCTGCGCAGCAACGCTACGCGTTGCAGCGCGTCCGGGACACGAGACGGCGACTAGCTCGAGAACGTGCCGCTGCGATCGCTGAAGAGATCGAGTGGCTGCGGCGGCCGCACATCCGGCGTCGCTGAGGCGACCGAGGTGAGCGAGGCATTGTTGCCCCATAATTTCTGCACCGTGGTCGAGACCGGCTGCGTGACATCACCGGGCTGATAGATCGAACGAAACACCGGCGTGCTCGGGGCATTGTCCGCGAGCGTCGTTGGCGCCGAGGCACTGACGGGCGTCACCGCGCGTGCGTTCGGGAAGGTCTGGAGATAGGCGGCGTTGTCGATGACGGGCGCGGCGGGCTGTACGCCGCTCGCGCTCGCGACCTCGGTGGTCGACGGCGTACCGCCATACATCGCCATCGCGCTGCGGGTGGTTTTCGAATTGGCCGCGCTGGCATAGCGCGCATCCAGCACCGAATAGACTTCGGAGACGCTGCGGGCGCGGCCATCCCTCTCGTAGAAGATCGAGCGATTGGCGGACGCCGCGTTCGGAAACAGCCGCGCACCGACCGCTTGCGGATTGTCCTCGGCATTGGCGATCAGTTTTGCGGCTCCGCCGACACCCATGAAATGCGCCATGTAGAGTTCGCTGTCGCTCGGCCTGCGGCCGAGCAGGCCTGTGAGCTTGAAGCTGTTCGACTGCGTCAGCGCGCCCGCCATGCTGGACGCCGCCTCCGGATCGTCGCGCAGCTTCATGATCGACCGCTTCATGGCGGGATCATCGACCGTGTAGCTGCCCGACGAGGTCCTGGTGATGGCGTCGGAATAGTTGCCGTAGCCGAGCTGGGTTCCGGCTTCCTTCACGGTGCCGAGCCAGGTCTGGTCGATGAACTGGTAGAGTCCGTGCGCAGACGAGGTCGTGGCCCCGGCTGTCGGATTGAAATCCGATTCCATCTTGGCGGTGGTCAGCATGTACTGGAAGCTGACGCCAGTGATGTTCGAGGCCTGCTTGATCGCACCGGCGACGCGCGCCCGCGACGGATCGAGACCGGCCGTCTGCGTGGCGCTGAAATTGTCGACCGACATGATGAGGTGCCCGCCCCGCGCGGCATTGGAGGACGCCGGCAATTCGGCGCCCATCGTCTCACCGTGGGACAGGTATGGTTAATGCGGGGTTAATCCCCGGGGGCGGCCCCTCCCCGAGTCATTCGGGGCATCGCGAAGCGACGAGCTACGGTGCGCAATTGCGCACCGTAGCTCGCGCTACGCGCGCCCCGGAATGACGGAGGCTACTTCTTATAGACGTCGCTGGGATCGAACAGCCGATCGGCATCGTTGAACACCAGCTTGGCTCCCCCACCCTCGGCCTCGACCTTCCGGTAGAAGCAGGACCGCCGCCCGGTGTGGCAGGCCGCGCCGACCTGCTCGACACGGATCCAGACCGCGTCCTGGTCGCAATCGGTGCGCATCTCGACCACGCGCTGGGTTTGACCTGAGCTCTCACCTTTTCGCCACAAGGCATTGCGCGAACGGCTGAAGTACCAGGCCTCACCGGTCGCGATCGTCTTGCGCAGTGCCTCCTCGTTCATGTGCGCGACCATGAGCACATCGCCGGTGGCAATGTCGGTCGCGACGCAGGTCACGAGCCCTGCCGCGTCGAACCGCGGCTGGAAGGACAAGCCTTCCTCGATCTCATGGGAATGAGCGGACACAGCAAGCCTCGCTAGAGCATGACCCGGAAAAGTGCGCAGCGGTTTTCCGGCAAGGCCATGCTCAAACAATAAACCGTCGCGAGGTCAGCGCGTGCCTCGCACCAGGGACAGGAAACGGGCCTGTTCCGCCGGATTGTCGCGGAACATGCCGGTGAATCGGCTGGTGAAGGTGGAGGCGCCATGCTTGGCGACGCCGCGCACGGACATGCAGGTGTGCTCGGCCTCGATCAGCACCGCTACGCCGCGCGGCTTGAGGACCTCGTCGATCGCAGCCGCAATCTGGGCCGTCAGATGCTCCTGGGTCTGGAGCCGGCGGGCGAAGATGTCGGTGAGACGAGCCAGCTTGGACAGGCCGACGACGCGTTCCACCGGCGTATAGGCGATGTGCGCCTTGCCGTAGAACGGCATCATGTGATGCTCGCACTGCGAGGTGAACTCGATGTCGCGCACCAGCACGAAATCGTCATAGCCCGCGGTCTCGCCGAAGGTGCGGTCGAGCACCTCGGCCGGGCACTGATGATAGCCCTGATAGAGCTCGTCGAAGGCCTCGACCACGCGGCGCGGCGTGTCGAGCAGGCCCTCACGATCGGTGTTCTCGCCGATATAGGCCAGCAGCGTCTTCACCGCCGCTTCCGCCTCCGCACGCGCCGGGCGCGGCTGGTCGGCGCGGACGGC
>NZ_JALBHA010000675.1:0-2734 GCF_023006445.1 Bradyrhizobium sp. SHOUNA76 | reverse complement strand
GCTTCGGCTGCATCCGCCGAGACGATCGACGTTGGCGGCGTGAAGCGCTCCTACGCCGCGCAACTGCCGGCCAGGAAGCCTGCAGCGCTGGTGATCGTGCTGCACGGCAAGACCCAGCGCGGCGCCGACATGATCACGCGGACGGCGTGGCCGCAGGTCGCGAAACGAGAAGGTTTTGCCGTGGTGTTTCCCGACGGACTCAACCACGCCTGGGCCGATGCGCGGACGAAGGCGGGACCGGCGCTGCGCGGACCGCCGGTGGGTACCGATGATGTCGCCTTCATCGCAAAGCTCGTCGAAAAGCTCGTGGCCGACGGCACGGCCGATGCAAAGCGCGTCTATGTCGCCGGCAGCTCCAATGGCGGCGCCATGGCGATGACGCTGGTTTGCGCCCGTGCGGATCTGTTTGCCGCGGGCGCGAGCGTGATCATGAATCTCACCGACGAGGCCGCCGTCACCTGCCATCCGTCACGGCCGCTGCCGATGCTGCTCGTGAACGGCACGGCCGATCCGCTGGTGCCTTACGAGGGCGGACGCGGATCGAGCTATTATGCCGCAGACGGATTCTGGTCGACCGACGAGACGCTGGCGTTCTGGCGCAAGCTCAATGGCTGCGAGACGGACGACGCCAGCGTGACGGATCTGCCCGACAGGAGCGTTGCGGATCAATCCACGGTGACGCGGATTTCCTCGCGCTGTCCGAGCGGGCACGACGTCGTGCTCTATCGTGTCAACCATGGTGGGCACCGCATGCCCGGATTTTCTCCGGATGCCCGTTTCCCGAGGGTCGCGACCAAGATGCTGGGCCCGCAGAATGGCGACATCGACGGCGCCGAGACGATCTGGTCGTTCTTCAGCCAGTCTCATTGAGCGGGCAGCGCATGCACCCCGGGGGTGGCAGAGCGCGGGGTGCTGGGCTAGACAGGGCCGCCATTCCAGTGAGGAGATCCCCAATGAGCATTGAGCGTTTTGAAACCGGCCCGCGCATGAGCCAGGTCGTCGTGCACGGCAACACCGTCTATCTCGCGGGTGTCGTCGCGAACAAAGCCGCCGGCGAAAGCGTGACCAAGCAGACCCAGGACATCCTGGCGACCATCGACGGCCATCTCGCCAAGGCCGGCACCGACAAGTCGAAGCTGCTCTCGGCCACGATCTACATCACCGACATGAAGACCTTCGGCGAGATGAACGCGGTGTGGGACGCCTGGGTCTCGCCCGGCAACACCCCGGCGCGCGCCACCGTCGAAGCCAAGCTGGCGGCGCCGCAATATACCGTGGAGATCATGGTCACGGCCGCGAAGTAGTTTTCGCGAGAACATTTGCGCGCGCTGATGACCTCCGAGGTAATCGATCAGCGCGCGTGAACCTTCGATAGTGACGGTCAGCCGAATACGGCGCCATCGAAGGAGAGCACCATGACCGACCCCATCACCATCGCCCGCCGCTACATCGAGCTCTGGAACGAGCGCACGGCCGGCCGACGCCGCGAGCTGCTCAGCGAAACCTGGACGACGGATGCGAGCTATGTCGATCCCTTGATGAAGGGCGACGGCCGCGACGGCATCGAGGCGCTGATCGCAGGCGTGCAGCAGCGCTTTCCTGATTTTAGATTTCAGCTGATCGGCGAGCCCAACGGCTACGGTGACCACATCCGCTTTTCGTGGGGACTTGGCCCCGATGGCACCGACAGCCCGATCAAGGGCACTGATTTTGCCGTGCTGAAGGACGGCCGTATCAGAAGCGTGACCGGATTTCTCGATCAGGTGCCAGCCGGGGCGTGAGACCGCTGGCTCTCCCGCCGATGGCGAGAGGGTACCCCGCATTCGGACTTTCACAAGAGGTCGTCATGCCCGGGCTTGTCCCGCCTGCGCGGCCGAAGCCGCTTCGGCGCGGCCAAGGCCCGGGCATCCACGTTCTTGGTGCGCCATCGGAAGACGTGGATGGCCGGGACAAGCCCGGCCATGACGATGTGGAGAAGATCGTGGCCCCAATGTACGAGCGCATACGCGTTTGTTCTGCTGCAGACGGAGAGGGCAGCACCCCTCGACGAAGCCGTCGCCACGGCTTACCTGTTCATGCGTGCCGCCCCGTATCCTCCAGACATCGGCCGAGCCGGCCGCGCTGTTGCCTCGCCGCTTCCAGCAATGGTTCGCTGGCCGCGGCTGGTCGCCGCGTGCGCATCAATTGGCGCTGCTGGAGAAGACGCGCGAGGACGCCAGCGCCCTGCTGATCGCGCCGACCGGCGCCGGCAAGACGCTGGCGGGATTTCTGCCGACGCTGGTGGAACTGTCGATGCAGCCGATCGCGCGGGAGGCGGGTGAGAAGAGAAGCCTCGTCTCCACCGGCCGCAGCCTGCAGCGTACCGGCGGCCTGCACACGCTCTACATCTCGCCGCTCAAGGCGCTCGCCGTCGACATCGCGCGCAATCTGGAACGCCCGATCGCCGAGATGGGCCTGCCGATCAAGGTCGAGACCCGCACCGGCGACACGCCGGTATCGCGGCGTCAGCGGCAGCGGCGCTATCCGCCGGACGTGTTGCTGACGACGCCCGAGCAGCTTGCGCTGCTGCTCTCCTCCGACGACGCACCGTTCCTGTTCTCCTCCCTGAAGCGCATCGTGCTCGACGAGCTGCATGCGCTGGTGACGTCCAAGCGCGGCGATCTGCTCTCGCTCGGCCTCGCACGGCTGTGGCGGCTGGCGCCGCAGATGCGTGCGATCGGCCTGTCGGCAACTG
>NZ_JALBHA010000674.1:0-2734 GCF_023006445.1 Bradyrhizobium sp. SHOUNA76 | reverse complement strand
GTCTTGCCGTCCGAGAGCAGCGTCGCGATCGGCTCGCGGAAGGCCCAGGCGAGCTTGCCGTCGGTGCCGGCCTTGCACTCATAGACCTGCGCGCCCTCGGCGTGGACGCTGAGCACGACGCTCTCGCCCGCTGCGGCGATGGCGTCGGGGAGGGGGTCTGCTGCGAATGCGGAGGTGCTGGTGAGTGCGAAGGCCGCAAAGGCGAGGCTCTTGAAGGCCTGCATGAGATGTCCTCGATCTCTCGTCTCGTCATTGCGAGGAGCGCGCGACAAAATTGCAAGGCAATTTTGCGCTGGTGCGACGAAGCAATCCAGTCTGCCTCCGTGGAGGGATTCTGGATTGCTTCGCTTACGCTCGCAATGACGTGGCTGGCAGCTTACGCCGCCAGCTCCTTGGTCAGGTTCTCGGCGACCTTGTCGAGGAAGCCGGTGGTCGAGAGCCAGCGCTGGTCGGCGCCGACCAGCAGCGCGAGGTCCTTGGTCATGTAGCCGGCCTCGACGGTGTCGACGCAGACCTTCTCCAGCGTGTTCGCGAACTTGGCGAGCTCGGCATTGTTGTCGAGCTTGGCGCGGTGGGCGAGGCCACGGGTCCAGGCGAAGATCGAGGCGATCGAGTTGGTCGAGGTCTCCTTGCCCTTCTGGTGCTCGCGGTAGTGGCGGGTCACCGTGCCGTGGGCAGCTTCGGCTTCCACGGTCTTGCCGTCGGGAGTGAGGAGAACCGAGGTCATCAGGCCGAGCGAGCCGTAGCCCTGCGCGACCGTGTCGGACTGCACGTCGCCGTCGTAGTTCTTACAGGCCCAGACATAGCCGCCGGACCATTTCAGCGCCGAGGCCACCATGTCGTCGATCAGGCGGTGCTCGTAGGTCAGGCCCTTGGCCTCGAATTCCTTCTTGAACTCGCGGTCGTAGATGTCCTGGAAGATGTCCTTGAAGCGGCCGTCATAGACCTTCAGAATCGTGTTCTTGGTCGAGAGATAGACCGGGTAGTTGCGCAGCAGGCCGTAGTTCAGCGAGGCGCGGGCGAAGTCGATGATGGAGTCGTCGAGATTGTACATCTCCATGGCGACGCCGGCGCCCGGAGCCTTGAACACTTCCTTCTCGATCACGGTGCCGTCCTCGCCGACGAACTTCATCGAGAGGGTGCCCTTGCCGGGGAACTTGAAATCGGTGGCGCGGTACTGGTCGCCATAGGCGTGGCGGCCGATGATGATCGGCTTGGTCCAGCCGGGAACCAGGCGCGGCACGTTCTTGCAGATGATCGGCTCGCGGAAGATCACCCCGCCGAGGATGTTGCGGATGGTGCCGTTCGGCGACTTCCACATCTGCTTGAGGTTGAACTCCTTCACCCGGGCTTCATCAGGGGTGATGGTGGCGCACTTGACGCCGACGCCGACCTTCTTGATGGCTTCGGCGGCGTCGATGGTGACCTGATCGTTGGTGTGGTCGCGGTATTCCATGCCCAGGTCGAAATAGAGCAGCTCGACATCGAGGTACGGGTTGATCAGCTTGTCCTTGATGTACTGCCAGATGATCCGGGTCATCTCGTCGCCATCGAGTTCGACGACGGGATTGGATACCTTGATTTTTGCCATGATCGGGGAAGCCTCTTGGAACGGCGCTTTTGGTGCGCCACGGGAATATCCGCCGCCTCTTAGCACCCGGACGCGGCGGGCGAAAGCCAAGGGATTATGCACTTTTAGCTCATCCAGCTTGCCCAGATGGGGGGCGGCAGCCGGCCTTCGGCCGGGCCCCCGGGGCACGTTCCAGGTGAGATTCAAAAACCGAATCCAACCCGTTATTTCCCTTGAGAATTTTGTCAGGACAGGCAAACGACAGGCGAGCGGGACGACCGTCCGGAAGGGGCGGCTTGAATCAATTCCTAAGGCGGCCTTGCCAAGGCCTTGAGAACCAGTGTGAAAGCGAAATCAGATGTCGGGGACTGACAAGAGCAAGGCGGGTTTGTCCCTCGACGGTCCCATCGTCATCCTGGTCGAGCCGCAGCTCGGTGAAAACATCGGCATGGCCGCGCGCGCCATGGGCAATTTTGCGCTTGGCGCCTTGCGCATCGTCAACCCCCGGGACGGCTGGCCCAACATCGCCGCCCAGCGCGCCGCGGCCGGCGCCGACCACATTCTGGAAAAGGTCGAATTGTTCGACACGGTGGAGCAGGCCGTCGCCGACCTCGACCTGCTGTTCGCCACCACGGCTCGCCCTCACGACCAGGCCAAGCCCGTGGTCGGGCCGGAGGCCGCGGCTAGCGAGATCGCCGGGCATGTCGCGACCGGCGGCAAGGCTGGCATCCTGTTCGGCCGCGAGCGCTGGGGGCTGACCAACGAGGAGGTGGGGCTCTCCAACCGCATCATCACCTTCCCGGTCAATCCGGGCTTCGCCTCGCTCAACCTCGCCCAGGCGGTGCTGCTGGTCGGCTATGAATGGTTCAAGCGGGCCACGTCAGGCGAGCTGCCGCACGCCATGCCGGAGCGCTCCGAGCGCGCCTCGCAGCACCAGATGCAGGCCTTCTTCGACAATCTCATCCGCGAGCTCGACAAGGTGGAATTCCTGCGCCCGGCCGAGAAGCGCGACACCATGCTGGTGAACCTGCGCAACATCTTCAGCCGGATGGAGCCGACCAAGCAGGACATGCACACGCTCCATGGAGTCGTCATGGCGATCGCCGAAGGGCGCAAGGGTCCGGCCAAGGGCGGCGTGCTCGACGGCGAGCAGGCCACGCGCCT
>NZ_JALBHA010000673.1:0-2737 GCF_023006445.1 Bradyrhizobium sp. SHOUNA76 | reverse complement strand
CGGCGCTCGCCGCGGTGCTGGTCTTCGACGCGCGCGGCCTGCAATCCACCGCGATGTACGGCATGGGGCCGGAGGCGATGCCGGTCGTGGTCGCCTGCGGCCTTGCGCTGCTCGCGATCGGCAATTTCATCGACGCGCTGCGCGGCAATCTGCCGGCGCGCGAGAGTTCCGATCCCCTGCCGGTGGTCTTGATCCTCATCGGCCTCGCGCTGCTGATCGCCATCATCGGCTTCGGCGGCGGCTTCATCCTGGCGACCTCGGCACTGTTCGTGACGACGTCGGCAGCATTCGGGCGCCGTGCTGTCCTGGTCGATACCGCCATCGCTCTCGTTATGTCGACCCTCATCTATCTCGCATTTGACCGCCTGCTGACGCTGAGCCTTCCGGCCGGACCTCTGGAGCGATTGCTGTGATCGACACTTTTGCGGCGCTGGCGCACGGCATGGCCGTCGCCATTCAGCCGATAAACCTGCTCTATGCGCTGATCGGCGTGTTCCTCGGCACGGCCGTGGGCGTGCTGCCTGGCATCGGCCCGGCGCTGACGGTCGCGCTGCTGTTGCCGGTCACCTACAAGCTCGACCCCGGCGGCTCGCTGATCATGTTTGCCGGCATCTATTACGGCGGCATGTATGGCGGCTCCACCACCGCGATCCTCATCAACACGCCCGGCGAGAGCGCCTCGATGGCGACCGCGCTGGAAGGCAACAAGATGGCCAAGGCCGGCCGCGGCGGCCCGGCGCTTGCGACCTCCGCGATCGGCTCTTTCGTCGCCGGCACCATTGCCACCATTGGCTTGGCTTTCCTCGCGCCTTGGCTGGTCGATTTCGCGGTGCGCTTTGGCCCTGAGGATTATTTTGCGCTGATGTGCGTCGCCTTTGTCACGGTGTCGGCGACCTTCGGGGATTCTCCGATCCGCGGCCTGACCAGCCTGTTCATCGGCCTGACGCTCGGCCTCGTCGGCATCGACAAGCTGACGGGACAGGCGCGGCTTGCGTTCGGCGTCCCCGAGCTGCTCGACGGCGTCGAGGTGACGACGCTTGCGGTCGGCCTGTTCGCGGTGGGCGAGGCGCTCTATGTCGCATCGCGCCGCCACCACAGCGAGGAGAAGCTCGAGCCGGTGCGCGGCTCGCTGTGGATGACAAAAGAAGACTGGAAGCGGTCGTGGAAGCCGTGGCTGCGCGGCACGATGTTCGGCTTTCCGATCGGCGCGCTACCCGCGGGCGGCGCGGAGATTCCGACGTTCCTGTCCTATTCGACCGAGAAGCGGCTGACGAAACATCCCGAAGAGTTCGGCAAGGGCGCGATCGAGGGCGTGGCGGGGCCGGAAGCGGCCAACAACGCCTCCGCCGCCGGCACGCTGGTGCCGCTGCTCACGCTCGGCTTGCCGACCTCGGCGACGGCCGCGATGATGCTGGCGGGCTTCCAGCAATACGGCCTCAACCCGGGACCGCTGTTGTTCGCCGAACGGCCTGACCTCGTGTGGGGTCTGATCGCCAGCCTGTTCATCGCCAACGTCATGCTGCTGGTTCTCAACCTGCCGCTGGTCGGGCTTTGGGTGCGGCTGCTCGCGATCCCGCAGCCATGGCTCTATGCCGGCATTCTCGTGTTCGCGACCATGGGCACCATCGCGGCCAAGCCCTCGGTGGTCGAATTGTCGATGCTGGCGGGTTTCGGCGTGCTCGGCTTCCTGATGCGGCGGTTCGATTTTCCGATCGCGCCCGTCGTCGTCGGCCTGATCCTCGGCCCGATCGCCGAGAGCCAGTTGCGCAGGGCGCTCGCGATCAGCCTCGGCGATCCCATGACGCTGCTCCAGAGCCCGATCTCGGCGACGCTGCTCGGCATCGCGCTGGTTGCGCTGCTGGCCCCATTCGTGCTGAAGGGGATGGGGCGCTTCAAGGCGAACGAGGACTAGCCGTCCCGGCGCGCGCGTCCTTGAATGCTGCGTCCATCCCGTTGAGGAAACGCCATGCCGTCGGAACTTCGCTCGCCCCGTCTCGCCGTCCTGATCGATGCCGACAACGCCTCCGCAAAGATCGCGGATGGACTGTTCGAGGAGATTGCCAAGATCGGCGAAGCCAGCGTTCGCCGCATCTATGGCGACTTCTCCAACGCGCGATCGAGGGGCTGGGCCGACATCCTGTCGAAGCACGCCATCATCCCGCAGCAGCAATTCGCCTATACGACGGGAAAGAACGCGTCCGACATAACCCTGGTCATCGACGCCATGGACCTGCTTCACAGCGGCCGGTTCGACGGCTTCTGCCTGGTGTCTTCAGACAGCGACTTTACCCGTCTGGCCGCCCGCATCCGGGAGCAGGGCGTCGATGTCTTCGGGTTCGGTGAGCAGAAGACGCCGGAAAGCTTCAGGCAGGCCTGCCGAAGGTTCGTCTACACCGAGAACCTGCTTGCCGCCACGGCGACCACCCAGGACGCCGCCGCGAGATCGACTTCGCTTCAGCCGCCTGATGCCGCGACCCCCATCATCAAGAAGGTCATCACCCAGATGGAGAGCGAGGACGGCTGGGTCGCGCTCGGGGAAGTCGGGCGGCAGCTCGCCAACCTGGCGTCGGATTTCGATCCGAGAACGTTCGGGTTCCGCAAGCTGAGCGACCTCGTGCGGAAGACGAACTCGTTCGAGATCGACGAGTCAAAGGGCCGCTCGATGCGGATTCGGGTCAAGCCCGCTGCCGCAGCACCGCCGAGAAGGCGGAACCCGCGCAGGCCTGCACGGGCGGGG
>NZ_JALBHA010000672.1:0-2737 GCF_023006445.1 Bradyrhizobium sp. SHOUNA76 | reverse complement strand
CGGCGGATCGTCCGCGCGCGCGATGCATGCGAGCGCGACCGCGGACACCGCCAGCACCAGCCCCGTTCCTCGCAGCGTCGACCAGATCGTGAGCATGATCGTTCTCCCTCCCCGGCTGCAACAGCCGGGTGCGCCCCCAAGCTAGCGGGGAATTGCGACGGTTTGCGGGATTTCCGGTCGGTTGGCGCGTGCGGCCCGGCTGGCTCAAATCAACCCGTTTTGTTCTCTGGATCGACAATCGCCCGTTTGCCTTGAGCGCCGGTCGTCCTCGACAATGGAGGCCCACCTCGTATAGACGAGCCCGGCGGAACTTCCTCCAGCCAGCGGCCTGCCCGACAAGCCATGACCAAGCCCCAGCGATACGACCGCATCGCCTTTGTCGCCAGCCCGAGCAGCGAGGCGCAGGCCGCCTTCAGCCAGCTCACCAGGGACTATGGCAATTGCGCCCCGACGGAAGCCGATGTCGTCGTCGCGCTCGGCGGCGACGGGCTGATGCTGCAGACGCTGCACCAGAACATGCACTCGGGAAAGCCGATCTACGGCATGCACCGCGGCACCGTCGGCTTCCTGATGAACGAGTATTCGCCGCACGATCTGCGCGCGCGGCTCGAGACGGCGCATGAATCGGAGATCAATCCGCTCCTGATGCGCGCGACCGACGTCAACGACCGTGTTCACCTGCACCACGCCATCAACGAGGTGTACCTGTTCCGGCAGACCTCCCAGGCGGCACGCCTGCGGATCCTGATCGACGAGCGCGAGCGCATGCCCGAGCTGATCGCCGACGGGATCATTGTGGCGACGCCGGCCGGCTCGACCGCCTACAATCTGTCGGCGCAAGGACCGATCCTGCCGATCAACGCCGCCCTCCTGGCGCTGACCCCGATCAGCGCCTTCCGGCCGCGGCGTTGGCGCGGCGCCCTGCTCCCCAACACCGCCTATGTCGTGATCGAGGTGCTGGAGGACGACAAGCGTCCCGTCGCGGCCGTCGCCGACCATGAGGAGGTACGCAGGGTCCGGCGCGTCGAGGTCCTGTCCGACAAGAGCATCTCGATGCGCATGCTGTTCGATCCGGGCCACAGCCTGGAAGAGCGCATCCTGCGCGAGCAGTTCGGCTACTAAACCCGTCGCCCCGCTTGCCGCCGGCACTGCGTCCGCAACCCTTCGTTAACCGCCGCCACGATATGGTTAACGAAGGTTGACCGTTTTGGCCCGGGCGTCATGTTCCGTATCGACTTCAACAAGCTGCGCTTCCTCGTCTGCGACGACAACCCGCACATGCGCCGCATCCTGCGGACGCTGCTGCATTCCTTTGGCGCGCGCGAAGTCTACGAGGCCGAGGACGGCGCCACCGCGCTCGAGATGTACAGCCATTACGTGCCCGACATCGTCATCACCGACTGGGCCATGCCGATCTTCGACGGGCTCGAGCTCGCGCAGATGATCCGGCAGCCGGACTCCAAGGGCAACCCCTACGCGCCGATCATCATGCTGACCGGTCATTCCGAGAAGCGCCGTGTCACTGTCGCGCGCGATGCCGGCGTCACCGAATTCCTGGCTAAGCCGATCTCGGCCAAGGGGCTCTATCAGCGCATCCTCAACGTGGTCGCCAATCCCCGCCCCTTCATCAAGACCAAGACCTATTTCGGGCCGGACCGGCGCCGCAACACCAATTCCGCCTATATGGGTCCCGAGCGCCGCGTCGGCGAAAAGCACGAGGTGCTGCAGCAGCCCTCGCTGCTCGACAAAGCCCGTTCCACCATCTAGCGCAACGTCCCGAACGAGGCAGGCATCATGGCGAAGAACAGCGCAAAGGACATCGCAGTCAAGGCCTTCGCCACGCATCAAATCATCACGCAGCCCAACCCGCTGCGCAAGGTTATCCGCCGCGTCGACGCGAAGGACCTGGACGATCCGGTCGCTCGCGCCGAGCAGGCGCTCGCGGGCCTTTCCGGCGAGTTCAAGGACTGGATGGCAACCGAGGTCAACCGGCTGTCGGCCGCCTATGTCGCCGTCCGCAATGACGGCTTTACCAAGGAAAGGCGCGACGAGCTGTTTCACGCCGCCCACGACATCAAGGGCGACGCCGCAACCTTCGGCTATCCGGCCGCGGCGGGGGTAGCCGAGAGCCTGTGCCGCGTCATCGAGCACGCGCCTGATCTCGAAAAGGTGCCGGCCGAGCTGTTCACGCACCACATCAACGCCATCCTCGCCATCGTGCAGGAGAACACCAGGCTCGACCGCATCAGCGTCTCCGCCGAGTTGAGCCGGCGCCTGCGCAAGGTCGCCGACGACTATCTCGCCCATGTCAACCGCGACCGCCCCGAACATCTCGAGGTGATCCTGGCGCCGAGCATCGTGCCGGGGGAGTGAGGTCCAGCTCTCTCCCCGTCATTGCGAGGAGCACTTGCGACGAAGCAATGACGGTGGTTGGGAGGCTGGGCCTATCCCCACGATCAGATCGTAGGGTGGATTAGCGCAGCGTAGTCCACCGCTTTGATTGCCGCAGAAACAGAATTGGTGGGTTACGGCTTCGCCTAACCCACCCTACGGCACCTCGCTACGCCGCGATCAGATCGTAGACGTCCTCGTCCGCGACGATCTCGTCGCAGAACAGCCTTGCTTCCTCCCGCGCCGACTCCGTGGCGAAGCGGCGCAGCAGGACCATCAGCGGCTCGGTGGCGCCGCCGTCGGTCTCGCAATGGGTGAGCACGCGCTCGACCATGCGCCGGCGCAG
>NZ_JALBHA010000671.1:0-2742 GCF_023006445.1 Bradyrhizobium sp. SHOUNA76 | reverse complement strand
ATCAGTTGCGATAGAGCCGGCACGTCCGCCTTCGCCGCTCCACGAAATCCATTCAGCAATGACGCTGCCTTCAGGCTAGCCAGCATCTCGTCCGCCTCGAACACCGGCGCGAGTTTGCCGAAGTCGGCGCGCGGTGCCAGCGTCGCGACCTTGGCGGGATCATCCAGCGGATCCAGCCGCGGGCCCTCGCCGACCTCGAACCGGACCGAGCGTCCGAGCGCATAGGGGATCACCAGAATATCCGAGAAGATGATCGCGGCATCGAAGCCGAACCTGCGGATCGGTTGCAGCGTCACCTCGGCCGCAAGCTCCGGATTGAAGCAGAGATCGAGGAACCCGCCGGCCTTGGTGCGCACCTCGCGATATTCCGGCAAATAGCGGCCGGCCTGTCGCATCATCCACATGGGCGGGATGCTCTGGCGCTGGCCGGAGAGCACGTCGATGAAGGGCTTTTTTGCAGATTGGGGCACGAATGGTCCTGAACAGGGTTATGGCTCCTGATACACCGCCTCGGCCCGCAGCGGAACAGGGGAACCAGCGCAACAGGGCCGCGTTGACCAGCCGATGGAGGACACCATGGCTGAGACATTCAATCCCGCGCCGCATGACAAGCACGCCGACGATCTGCACGAAGCGCTCGCTGCCGACCGCCACACCAAGCTCGATGCCGGGCTGAAAGATACCTTTCCCGCGTCCGATCCCGTGAGCGCGACTCAGCCGACGCCCTCAAAGGCCGATGTGGATGCCGACAATCCCTCGCTCTGGGACAAGGTTAAGGCCATCTTCAGCTAGCGGAGTGCGACGTCGGCTTCCGATCGGCTTGCTAATGTCCTGTTAGCGATGCGCTGATCCCAGCGTCCGTACGACTACGGAAAACGGGCCTATCGCGGCCTATTCCGGCGGTACTTTCAGAGTTCAATAACAGAAGCGGCAGAGGTTCCGAAACATCGGAGAACTCTGCCGCATGAGTGCTGCTACCCAACGAGTTGGATGGAGTCGCCTGCCGCTGCGCGCGGCGGCGTTCGTCGTGCTGACCTGCGTGACCATCCTCGGCGTCAGCGGCTGGCGCGAATGGGCCGCGCGCGATGCGGTGCTCAGGGGTACCGAGACCGAGATGGCGAACGTCGCCCGTTCGCTGACACAGCATGCCGAGGACAGCCTCGATCTCCTGGATTCCGGCGTCGTCGGCGTCGTCAGCCGGCTCGAGATGGACGGCGCCGGGCCTGCCACGATCGCGAAGCTGCGCACCCTGCTGGATGCGCGCAAGAAGGCGATCGAGCGCTTTCACAGCCTCGCCATCATTGATGACCAGGGCAACTGGCTGACCTCGCCCGGCACGATCGGCTCGACCCTCACCGACGATGCCTTCTTCCGCCATCACCAGCTCTCGCCCAAGCGCGAGGCCCATGTCGGCCGCCCCGTGAAGAGCTTGCTCGACGGCGAATGGGTCGTCACCCTGTCGCGCCGCTTCAACAAGCCGGACGGCAGCTTCGGCGGCGTGGTGCTCGCCACCATCAGCTCGAAATATCTTTCGCATTTCTACGAGCAGTTCGAGATCGGCCGCAACAGCTCGGTGACGCTGACTCATGGCGACGGCCTGATTGTCGCACGCAACCCGAACAACGAAAAGTTCGTCGGACACAGCGTTGCCGACAAGCCGCTGTTCCGCGACGCCAACCTGCAGCGACCGGGCGGCGCCTATCATTTCAAATCGCCGCTCGACGGTGCCGAGCGCGTCAGCTTTTTCAAGCGCAGCAGCCGCTACCCGCTCCTCCTGCTGGCCACCGTCGACAAGGCCGAACTGATCGCGCCTTGGCGCGCCGCGGCAATCTCCCGCATGCTCTACGTCATCGCGCTGGTGATGCTGATTGCGGTCATCGGTGCCGTGCTGGTGCGGCAGTTGCAGCGGGGCCAGCGCATGGCCGCGGCCCTGACCGAGAAGGAGGCGCATTTCCGCCTGCTCGCGGAAGGCTCCAGCGATATGGTGACCCGCATCGGGCTCGACGAGCGGCTGCGCTATGTCTCGCCCTCATCCGCGCGCGTCGTCGGCTGGCGCGCCAATCAGTTGATGGGCACGCCGGCACTGGCGGGCATCAATCCGGAGGATCTGCCGGAGGTCCAGACGATCGTCGACGCCATGAAGCGTGGCGAGAGGGAGGAGGCGCGCCTCACCTACCGCAACTCGCACCGGGACAACGGCGAAGTCTGGCTCGAATCGACCATGCGGGTGACGCGCAAGGACAATGGCCGCGTCGACGGCGTGGTCGCGATCTCCCGCGACATCACCGAGCACAAGAAGCTGGAAACCAGGCTCGAGACGCTTGCGATCGAGGACAGCCTCACCGGCCTTGCCAATCGCCGTCGCTTCGACGAGCGGCTGAAGGAGGAATGGGCGCGCGCCTATCGCGATCGCTCCAGCCTCGCTTTGCTCATGATCGATGTGGATCACTTCAAGGCCTATAACGACGAATACGGCCATCCCGCGGGCGATGCCTGCCTGCGCCTGGTCGCAAAGATCATCGCGGCCGAGACGCAGCGGGCCGGCGATCTGGCGGCGCGCTATGGCGGCGAGGAATTCGCCATGCTGCTGCCGAATACCGATGCCGCCGGCTGCGCCCGGATCGGCGAACGGATCCGCACTGCCATTCACGAGGCCGACCTCGTTCATAGCAGCAATCAAGCGTCTGGATGCGTCACCGCCTCGGTCGGCGGCGCGACCTGCCGGCCGGCGCTGGAGCGCAC